>DUNJ01000200.1 GCA_012839395.1 Tepidimicrobium sp. | reverse complement strand
TTTACTGGCGCGCCAAAGAAACTGCTTTCTTTTTCCTTATTAAAAGAAAAGCTTGAATCAACTTTTTCAAAATCTTTTATCTCACAGAGCTCATTATCATCTTGAAGCACTATTTTATCTCCCTTGTTAATAAAAAAATCTGTTCCCAAATTAACAACAATTTGTTTGTTTAAGTATCTTTTAAAAGAATAGCTGTAACAACCAGATTTATAAACAATAGAATAATATTTATTATCATACTCGCTTTTTATTAAAGCCCTATTGTTGTCCGAATCTAATTCTATTAGTCTAAAATAAACATTATTTTGTTTTTTTACGCACTGATTATCATCGTCGAGCGTATAACCACTCATACACTCACATTTTTTTTCTGAAGAGTTATAAGAAGAATAATAACCATATTTACTAGAACAACTTTCACATTCCAAACCCCCTGATGTCTTTAATGTAAACTCATGTCCATATCTGCATTCACATTTATCCAATAAAGAATTATATGTAGAATCATAGCCATAATTATTTTGACAAAGAGTATCGTTACTAACACATTTTGTCTCACCATACATATTATCACCAAAAGAATAACCAGGTCTACACTTACATTTATCTGAAGAAGAGTCGTATTTTGAATTAGAACCATAACTATCCCGACAAAGACTATCTCCACTAACACAGCTTGTGTTGCCGAACATATCCTTGCCGAATAAATAACCGCTTATACATTTACACTCATTTGTTAAATAATCAGATGTTGCATTATATCCATATTTGTCTTTACAATATTGCCCAATCGATACACAATAAGAACCCCCTAATAAATTAGAGCTCATAACATATCCGTAAGAACACTTACAATAACCCGTGCCATCAGAATAAGCAAAGGGACCATAGCTAGAACAATCGTAATATGAAAGAGCTTTATTTTGATTAATAGAAAAGATAAAAAACAACAAAAATCCAAAAACCATAATTACTCTTCTCATGCTTTTAATATTAATTATTATATCTACATTATACCAATTATAAACACATTTTAAAAGCCTAAAACTATGAAAATATTGTCAAATAATAAAATATTTTTATATTAATAAAACCAACTAAAAAATCATAAAAACCCTATAAAATAAGGACTTTATTCTTGCAACCGACATTCTTAATATTTCCTAATTATTTGACTCTATTTTTACAAATCATTATTAGCAGAAGCATATTCAGCCACTAAAATCATTTTATCACAAATAGGACATCTAACGTCCAAACAAAAATGACTGTCAGAATTAATGTTATCGCTAGACCTAGGCGTTCCCCTCCAATCACATATAGGACATTTAATTTTCATATCATATTTAAAGTCTTTAACTTTGATTATTTTAGCTGGATATTCATTCATAAATTCCCCCGAACACATCTCTCTAAGATTGCCAGCCAAAAAGACCAAGTCCCAATATAAAGGATTCTCTTTCCACTTAGATAATATAGCTGAAATAACTTTTAATTGATGGATTATTAGTTTCTCTTTGGGGGCATTAAATCTGTTAAAAACTTCGTCTCCGTATCTACTATAATCATCAACTAGCTCAGAATAATTTGCTAAAACATCAGCCGACTTAACCAACAAAGAGTCTTTGGTAAATTTCTTAATATGTTTTAAAGCTTCTTTTTTCCTTTCTTCCCAAGATAAGTTTCTATTCTGCTCTGTAACACTTAAAACTAGTTGAGTGACATTTTTACCAAATCTCTCTGCTATCATTTTGGGAGTTGTTTTTTTATCCTTTGGACTGTCCTCTATTGTGTCATGTAATATTCCCGCTACAATAACATCTTCTGAGGCTTTAGCTAAAGATAATATCATTCCAACGGTTAGGGGGTGGGTTATATAGGGAATAACCTTTCCTTTTCTGGTTTGTTGTTGATATTGATTGTGAGTTTTACTAGCAAATTTAATTGCTTTTCTTATTTTGTCTGAATAAATAGTCATATTTTTTATATTAATTTTTAAAATGTTCCTCTATTTTTTTATCTATATATTCATCAGAAGAAAAGCTCTTGTAACCCTTAATTTCTGGAAAAATATATAAACGTTCGCCATGAAAAGCCCAATAATCATAGAAGTCTTCTTTGTCTTTATAATCTTTAACGATATCTTTAAAATCCCTGTCTAAAAAGTCTTTGCATGCCCTTAGAGCTTCTTCTTTAGTGTTATATTCACCTAATATATAATGACAACTGTCTCTATATTCAGAGGATGTTTGGTGAAACTTATCCTCCACTCTCACTTTATATTTTATCATATTTATCCCCCCCTCTCTAGCTCAACCAACAAAAAAGCGGTTAAGAGATTTAAACCAAAAGATATTACTATCCTTGATTGAAATCTCCCAACCGCCTTAAAACGATTAGTCATTCACTCCATCTGGCTTGCCGCAGATTTCCCAGCTCGCCTACTCAAATTA
>DUNJ01000172.1 GCA_012839395.1 Tepidimicrobium sp. | reverse complement strand
TATGAATATAATTCAATATAATAGTATAATAGATGGAATAGACGGAGGAAGTTATTTTAGCAACCCCTCCGTCTTATAAAAAGGTTTTCGGTACCATAAATCGGTTGATGCACATCGGGCTAGGATGAATATAACCAGATTCTATTTGAGATATAAAACGCTAGATATGGTTGAACAATGATTGTAATCTTACCGTATATATACCCTGCATATGCTGGAACAAACACAGATTGTATAATTAAAGACAACCTATAAATAAAAAAGGGAATACTATCTATTAATGTAGGGAATTATTAATTTGACCATATCCTTTATCAATCTTATCTCCTTTTTAGAACACCGGGCTAAAATAGAAAGTAATTCATCCAGTTCATCGCCTATAGACTGATCATAATCCCTATTCGAAGCCTCAGATACTGAAAAATCCTTTGTAATCATATTTTTAAATTGAGTAGAGCCGCTTAATAGATAGTCCGTGGATATATGTAGCACTTTAGCGATCTTTGCCATGGTAGCTAGGCTCATTTTTCTATCGCCCCTTTCAATTTGACCTATGTAAAAAGGGGATAATTCGGTTATTTCAGCAAGCTTTTCTCTTGTTAAATTCAAGTTTTCCCTCTCAAGTCTTATTCTTGCTCCAATATCCTTGTAATTTAAAATCGTTTTATCCTTGTCCATTATTTCACTCTCCCTATAGTAAACTCTATTATTTTATTAACTACATCGGAATTAGCTATATGCATAAAAAAACAATTGCCAGATAGCCTACAAAGTATTATCATAGTATTTAAAAGTAAATAAGGATTTAGTAAGTAATATACTGGGAGTGATAACTTGTTAGATAAACTCAATAGGAAGAGGGTATTATTATATGAGTTAATAGATTTGGAGCAAATTGATTCCAAAAGGGTTTTAAAAATAAGTCAAGAATTAGATGAACTCATAATGGAGTATTATAGGAAGCAAAAAAAATATAGTAAAGATAGATAGCTTATCCTCATGTTTAAAGGCGTAAGTATGGAATAAAAATTCTTCACTATCACATTATATACTTAAGTTATAATGTCCTGTAATAGGTTTATCTAGTAAGAGGGTTTACAAAGGGAATAAATTATACTATAATAGAGTTAATACGCCACCCCAGGGTGGGGGCAACGAGATAATTTAGGAGTTGATAAAATGACGGTTAAAAAGGTCGCTATAGATGTAATGGGTATGACCTGAGCCTCCTGTTCTTCTAGGGTAGAAGAAGCTATAAGGAAACAGGAAGGGGTTATAGAGGCAACGGTAAATCTCCTTGCACAAAGGGCTACTGTTGAATTCGATATAGATAAGATCGATGTACCACAGATTATGGACACTATAAGAAAAACAGGTTTTGAAGTACCCCTAGTTAGGAGAGTCTTATTGATAGAAGGTATGACCTGTTCAGCTTGTTCAGCAAGGGTGGATAAGGTGTTAAATAGGCTAGATGGGGTTGTTAATGCAAATGTTAACCTATCTACCAATAAGGCTATGGTAGAATTCTATTCGGGGAGTATAGATGATGATATCTTAATTAAAACCGTAGAAAAGGCGGGGTTTAAGGCAGAAATTGAAACTGAAAAGGATTTGGATAGGGAGAAGGAATTAAGGGAAAAGGAAATTAAATCTTTAAAGACCTCCTTTATCATATCTGCAATTCTAAGCCTCCCCTTGTTCTCCGCAATGTTTTTTCATATGGCGGGCAAGGAAAACATATTGACCAACGGATATTTTCAATGGATATTGGCTACCCCTGTGCAATTTATAATAGGCTTTAGGTTTTTCAGAGGGGCTTTTAATTCGCTAAGGGGCGGAGGAGCCAATATGGATGTATTGGTATCCATGGGTACTTTAGCGGCCTATTTTTATAGTATATACAATTTATATGCAGGGGTGGCTGAATACTATTTTGAAGCTTCAGCCGTTATAATTACATTGATATTATTGGGTAAGACCTTTGAGGCGGTGGCTAAGGGTAAAACTTCCGAAGCAATCAAAAAGTTGATGGGATTACAGCCTAAGACCGCTAGAGTGGTAAGGGATGATAGAGAACAAGATATTCCAATAGAAGATGTGGTTATAGGCGATATGATAGTGGTTAGACCTGGGGAAAAGATACCGGTAGACGGAGTCATAGTAGAGGGGAATTCCTCCATAGATGAATCTATGATAACGGGTGAAAGTATTCCAATAGACAAAAGCATAGGTGAGGAGGTAATAGGTGGTACCATAAACAGATTTGGTTCATTTAAGTTTGAAGCTACCAAAGTGGGAAGGGACATGGTACTATCTCAAATAGTAAAGCTAGTTGAGGAAGCCCAAGGATCTAAGGCACCGGTTCAAAGGCTGGCGGATAAGATATCGGGTATATTTGTTCCCATAGTGGTTGGTATAGCGGTGATAACATTTTTAGGATTTTACTTTATTGGAAACAGCTTAAACATAGGAGTTATAAATGCTGTAGCGGTACTTGTAATAGCCTGTCCATGTGCATTAGGGCTAGCTACTCCTACAGCTATAATGGTAGGTACAGGTAAGGGAGCTGAAAATGGCATATTGATTAAATCTGGTGAGCATTTGGAAAGAGCACACAAGATGGATACAATAGTATTGGATAAGACCGGTACCATCACTAGAGGGGAACCAGAGGTTATAGATATAGTAGCTTTTGATGAAATAGAGGAACGTGAACTATTGCGTATAGCAGCTACTGTTGAAAAGGCCTCGGAGCACCCATTAGGTCAGGCCATAGTAAGAAAAGGGGAAAAGGAATCCTTGATGATCACCCGACCTGAATCCTTTACAGCTATACCAGGTAAGGGATTAAAAGCAACCTTAGAGGATGAGGAGATACTCATTGGGAATAGAAGGCTTATGGAGGAGTATTCCATATCCATAGGAAAAGCGGAGAAAGAATTATTCCGCTTGGAGGAAGAGGGTAAAACTGCTATGATCATAGCTATAGGGGGAAAGATTGCGGGAATAATTGCCGTAGCAGATCAATTGAAAGATAATTCCAAGGAGGCTATAAGGGAATTGCAGAATATGGGATTGGAAGTTTATATGTTGACTGGAGATAATGAAAGGACGGCCAATGCAATTGCAAGACAAGTAGGCATAGATAATGTTTTGGCAGAGGTATTGCCAGAAAACAAGGCCGAGGTGGTAGAGCAGATAAAAGAGGAAGGCAAGCATGTGGGAATGGTAGGAGATGGAATCAATGATGCGCCGGCCCTGGTGGCAGCCGATGTTGGGTTTGCCATAGGTACAGGGACAGACGTAGCTATGGAGGCTGCTGATATCACCCTTATGAGGGGAGACCTAACCAGTATAGTTACAGCGATAAGGCTTAGCCATAGGACCATGAGAACCATAATTCAAAACCTATTTTGGGCATTTTTCTATAATTCCATAGGGATTCCTTTTGCAGCTCTTGGATTTTTAAATCCAATGGTGGCAGGAGCAGCTATGGCCTTTAGTTCGGTATCTGTGGTTAGCAATTCATTAAGGCTTAGAAATTTTAAATAGTTGGAGGGATAGATATGAGAAAGGTTTTATCAGTTGAAGGGATGTCGTGTGGACATTGTGAAAAGGCGGTAAAAGAGGCGCTAAGTGGATTAGAGAGTGTGAGAAAGGTTGAAGTGGACCTAAAGGGTAAAAAGGTAGAAGTTGAAGGAGATAATTTAGTAGATGATGTTCTTAAAGAAACAATAGAGGATATCGGGTACGATGTATTGGATATAAATTGATAATAGGTGATGGTATGAACATAGGTAAAAAAAGGGCGACGCAAAAGCTGAAGACGGTTAGGGGGCAAGTAGAGGGCATAATCAAAATGTTGGAAGAGGATAGATATTGTGTGGATATATCCACACAGATTCTATCCGCTATAGCTCTTCTTAAAAAGGCAAATATAGATGTGCTAAATTCCCATATTAGATCCTGTGTAAAGGATGCCATATTGGAAGGTGAGTCCCAAGGGGAGAAAAAGATTGAGGAAATAATTACTGTAATAGATAAGTATATAAAATAATGTCCCCCCGATATGCATAGAATAAATTGTTGTGGGTATGTATTAGGACAGTGAATATTCTTTATACGTGGGGGAAAGCCAAATGGAGGACAGAATTGAATCGCTGAGGAACTTATTATACAAGAAGATAGAGACTAAGGAGAAGGATCAGGAGGAGCTGATCCAAATCAGCAAAAAGTTGGATATGCTCATATTGAAATATTATCAAAAAGCGATGAAGGAATGAAGATACATTCTTCTGGGGGATAGGTTGATATAATACCTATCCTCAATCTATTTATTAACACATTTCAATATATCTCCTGGTTGGCAATCTAATTCCTTGCAAATAGCGGCTAAAGTGGATAGATCTATGGATTCAACCCTATTATTGAGAAATGCAAATAGCTCTGCGTTGGTTGTACCTACTTTTTCGGCAAGTTCGATTAAAGATATTTTCTTTTCTTCCATAATATCATTTAAGGTTATTATAATCTTCATCCTATACACCTCTGTAGAAAATACCATTCATTGTGCAGATAATGTTAGAATGGAGTGCTTTATTGGATA
>DUNJ01000171.1 GCA_012839395.1 Tepidimicrobium sp. | reverse complement strand
TATAATGAAAAATTTTAAAAAAATATTAAGTGCATTTGTGATAATAACACTTATGGCAACAGTTCTTGCTGGATGTACGAGTGAATCTAAAAATCCAAAAGATGAAGCTGGAAATGGCAAGAGCATTACTTTAAGAATGAGCCAGGCGTCTGCGGCTGATGGGGCTATTGGTCTATCTATGGAAAAGTTTGCTGAACTTATTCATGAAAAAACAGACGGACGTTATACAGTTGAAACATTCCATAATGGTCAGCTAGGTAGTGAGAGGGATAATATTGAAGCGGTTCAGATGGACAATTTAGATATTGCAGTTGTAAACCAAGCGCCACTTTCTAATTTTGTGCCTGAAATTGGAGCAGTAGATCTTCCTTACGTAATAACAAGTTATGAGCATGCTGACAATGTTTTTCTAGGGGAAATTGGCGATGGTTTCTTGGAGCAGTTGGCCGATCATAAAATACAAGGATTGACTATTTGGGAGTCGGGTTTCAGAAATTTAACAAATAGCAAAAAAGAGGTTAATTCTGTTGAAGATGTAAAAGGTTTGCGTATACGAGTTATGGAAAATAAGATTCATCAAGACTTATGGAGAAGCTTAGGCGCGGACCCAGTAGCGATGGCATGGGGGGATGCTTATACGGCACTGCAACAAGGAGCCATTGATGGGCAAGAAAACCCTGCAACTGTAATTGATAAGAATAATGTAGGGGAAGTAAATAAGAATATGGCTATAACTGAGCATGTATATTCTACGGTATTTATAATTATGAGTCCAAAAACATGGAACTCTTTAACCCCAGAAGATCAGGATATATTTAAAGAAGCTGCACTAGAAGCAGGATTATATGAAAGAGAGCTAAGCCGTAAAATGGATCAAGAGGCAATATCCAATCTTGAAGGTATAGGGGTAAAGGTTACATACCCAGATAAGCAAGGATTTATTGATGCTACCGAAAAAGTTAGAGAAGACTATGGTAAAGAATTTTCAGAGTTGCTAAAAAAGATTGAAGAACAAAAATAGTATTTAAAATCTAAAAGGATTTTACCGCCAACTTTTGCCCTATTATGGATATGTACAAGGGTAAAAACTGTATTAAAGCACCATATGGATTTGGTTCTATAATGGGGCATAAGTTGGTTTATATATGGTCAATCAGTTCGGGTTTCAAATAAATTATATTTAGATCTATATATTGTTACTGGATATAACTAAATTATTTCAAGGAAGGAGAGGAGACAAGTGGATAATATAATAGAGAAGTTTAGGAAAATACAGAATATTATAAGCAGCATAATTGGCGTAGCTCTCATTGGAATTATGTGTGTTGTATTTATGCAAACTCTTACAAGGCATGTCATCTTTTATAGTCTCCCTTGGTCGGAAGAATTATCACGATATTTATTTGTCATAATGATTATGCTCGGCATTAATATTGCTGTAAGTAAAGATATGATGGTAAGAATAGATATGATCGATAACGTATTATCTGAAAAGGGCAAAAGAGCTTTTGAAATAGGTGGAAATATTATAGCGTTATTAATTGCTACAATATTTTTTTATAGTTCCATAGATTTGGTAAGCAATGGCCTTGTTCAAAAAAGTTCGGCAATGCAAATCTCTATGAGTACAATATATATATTTGTATCCTTAGGGTTCTTTTTCACTATGTTATCAATTGTTTTTAAAATTATTGAAATAGTTAAAGAAAAATAGAAAGGGTGATCTGAGTGGCAATTTCAGCAGTTGCTCTAATTGTAGTATTACTTGTGCTGATGTTTTTAGGATTACCAATTACTTGGTCCTTGGGGGCTGCTTGTATTTCAGCTATAGCGCTTGATCCAACATTATCATTTGGAGTTTTATCTCAGAAAATTTTTACAGGCAGTGATAATTTTGCAATGTTAGCTATACCAGCTTTTTTCTTAGCTGGAGATATAATGGCGAAGGGTGGCCTATCAAAAAGACTAGTTGCATTTGCAGATTCCTTTGTAAGTTGGATTTCAGGTGGAATCTCTTTAGTTTCTCTTGTAGCTTGTACATTCTTTGCAGCTATCTCTGGCTCTTCTGTTGCGACTACAGCGGCTATCGGTGGAATTATGTATCCTGAAATGGTTAAAAGAGAATATCCAAAAGATTATGCTGCGGCCGTTCAAGCAATTGGTGGAACCCTTGGAATAGTAATCCCACCAAGTACTGTATTTGTTATTTATGGAAATATTACAGGAACTTCAGTTTCCAAATTACTGCTTTCAGGTCTTATTCCAGGTATTATTGCAGGTATCGCCTTATGTGTTTATGCATATTATAAGGCAAAAAAGAGTAACTTTCCTAAGGGAGAAAAATTTTCGTTTAGACGTTTCTTAATATCTTTTAAGGATTCGATATGGGCTTTGATAATGCCTATCGTTATATTGGGTGGAATATATGCGGGTATTTTTACGCCTACTGAGTCTGCAGTCATAGCGGTGTTTTATGGAATTCTTGTTTGTATTTTGGTATATAAGGAAATAACCCTTAAAAGTATGTGGACAATAGTAAAAGATACTGCTGAAAGTACAGCTAATTTAATGCTTTTAGTTGTAACCGCTCAATTATTTGGATACCTTGTGACATATTATAGAATACCAGTATATGTTACAAATGCATTCATGGCTATAGCTAGCAGTAAAACAGGATTTTTAATGCTGATAATAGTATTGTTAACAATATGTGGAATGTTTCTAGAAGTAGGTGCTACAAATTTAATTTTAGGACCTATACTTGCACCCATTGCTGTATCATTCGGTGTTGATCCTGTTCATTTCGGTATGTTGTTTGTATTCCTACTTGCCATGGGTCAGGCTACACCACCATTTGGAACTACTATTTTTGTGGCTTGCGGAATTAGTGACGAGCCTGTAAGTAGGGTGGCTAGGCAACTCATACCTTTTGTTTTAGTTGAATTAGCCTGTGCAATATTGTTTGCCTTCGTTCCCGCACTATCTACATTTTTGCCTAATTTAGTATCTGGTATGTAAAGAGTATTTAACAAATTTGATCTTAGAGACTATAAATATGATTATATTATATGAAGGTTGGTGCTAAAATGATGAAAGAGGTAGTTATTACAAAACCATATGAATATGAGATTAGGGAAGTACCCATTCCAGAGTTAGAAGATGATTATCAAGTGCTAATAAAGATGAAAGCTGCTGGAGTTTGTGGTTCCGATTATCATATATATCATGGAGCTAACCCCAATTCTACATACCCAAGAATACCAGGACATGAGAATGCTGGGGTTGTAGTCAAAGTTGGGTCAAAAGTAACTAGGGTAAAAGAGGGAGATAGGGTAGTTGTAGACCTGATTATTACCTGTGGCCAATGTTACCAGTGTAAGATTGGTAGGGAAAACATCTGTGAAAATGTAAAAGTACGTGGAAGTGGAGTGGATGGTGGATTTAGAGAATATTTCACAGCACCTGAAGATGATGTATATGTAATACCTAATAGTATTGATTTTAAGGATGCAGCATTAATAGAACCTTTTGCTATCGGTGCACATTGTACTAATAGGGGTAAAGTTGTGCCAGGGGATATTGTTTTTATACTTGGTACAGGAACTATCGGTTCTATTATTCTTCAAACTTGCAAGAATAAAGGTTGTACAGTTATTTGCTGTGATATAGATGACGAAACATTAGAAAGAGCTAAAGCATATGGCGCAGATTATATAATTAATAGCAGGAAAGAAAATGTAGTTGAAAGAGTACAAGAGATTACAAATAGGAAAGGCGTTACTATAGCATTTGATTCAGCTTGTTTCCAGGGATCTCTTACAAGTCTGTTTGAGCCGGGACTAGTGAGAAATGCGGGTAGAGTTGTGAATCTAGGATTTACTACTGCACCAGAATCAATTTCTCAAGCTATGTTAGCACAAAGAGAATTAGATCTGATCAGTTCTAGAATGTCTTGTTATCAATTTGAACCCGTAATTGAAAAATTTGCTAACAATGAATTCAATCTTGATGGGCTAGTGACCACGCCGATTAAATTTGATGAAATCGATAAGGTGTTCCACTATATGGATAACCCAGATCCTAAAGTAAAAAAGATGGTAATACTATTTGACTAGGCATTAGAAATAGGGTACGGGATATAGATAGAAATTACAACTTAAGGATTATTAGGAGGCCAGGTTAATGAATACTATGTTTGACATAACGGGTAGAAAAGCAATTGTAACAGGAGCATCAAGAGGTCTTGGATTTAGTATGGCGGAAGCACTTCTTGAGGCGGGATGTGAGGTGGCAATATTAGGATCCTCGGATAGAATTTTTGAAGCTGAGAAAGGTTTTAGGCAAAGGGGATATTCTTGCTATGCTGTAAAAGCAGATTTAAGAAATAGGGATGAGGTATATAGTTCATTTGAAGAGGCTTTATCTCGTTTAAATGGGGATTTAGATATTTTAGTTACAGCTGCAGGTATTCAGAGAAGGCATTCTGCCGAGAAATTTCCCATTGAAGAATGGGATGAAGTGATAAGTATAAATTTAAATGCAGTGTTTATACAATGTCAATTAGCTGGACGTATCATGTTAAAAAAGGGAAAAGGTAAGATTATCAATATCGCTTCTATGGCATCATTTTTCGGTGGGCAAACAGTACCAGCATATTCTGCGGCTAAGGGTGGCGTGGCACAGCTTACCAAAGAGCTTACCAATGATTGGCTTGGAGGAGGGGTTAATGTTAATGCTATAGCTCCAGGCTATATGGATACAGATATGAATGAAGCTATTGTCAATAACGATGAAAGATATAAGCAAATATCTGATAGAATTCCAGCTGGTAGGTGGGGGACTGGAAATGATATGAAAGGTATAACTGTTTTTCTAGCATCAGATGCTAGTGATTATATAAGTGGGGCTATTATTCCTGTAGATGGTGGATATTTAGTAAAGTAAAGAGATCTTAATGTTATAAACTATTGCCAAGGACATTCATTAGATTGAATAGCCTTGGCAATAGTTTTATTGTATGAAAGTATCCAGATTATTATTTTAAAATTACAGCTATTTGACTTTTTAAGGATTTAGGCTAGCATAATGCTTTTAAATCTATAAAAAGGTCCTAAGTTAATATTTTATATTTGCTAATTTCTGGGTTTTAATTACTTTTTGTTTGATTCATTATCAAAAGATAATAACATAGATTTTTAAAAGTTACTTGCAAGTGTTTTCATTTTCAATTATAATAGAACCAAATAGCCCATAACATGGACATAGGTTTTGTATAGCAGAACAAAATTGCTAAAAATAGTAGGTTTATTTGAATAATTTTGATTGTTACATAGTTTATGAAATATTATTAGGTAGGTGATAATGGACAATGAAAATGACATTTAGATGGTTTGGCAATAACGATGATACTGTCACATTAGACCAAATAAGACAAATTCCTGGAATGACAGGGGTAGTAGGTGCTTTGTTTGATATCCCAGTAGGTGAAGTTTGGCCTATAGATAGAATAATGAAATTAAAAGATGAGGTAAATGCTGAAGGATTAGAACTTGAGGTTATAGAAAGTGTAAACATCCATGAGGATATAAAACTTGGTCTTCCAAGTAGGGAGCGATATATAGAAAATTATAAACAAACTCTAATTAATTTATCAAAGGCTGGAGTTAAAGTAGTTTGTTACAATTTTATGCCAATATTCGATTGGACACGCTCGGACTTAGCTAAGAAATTACCGGATGGCTCTAATGCTCTTTCCTACGACGATGATATAGTTCAAAAAATACAACCGAATAAATTAGCTGATGAGATGGAAAAGAACGCCAGGGATTTTTCCCTACCAGGGTGGGAGCCTGAAAAATTAGAGCGCTTACAAGTATTGTTTGATCAATATAAAGATATGGATGGGGAAAAATTATTTGAAAATCTAGAATATTTTTTAAAGGAAATAATTCCAATAGCAGAAGAGTACGATATTAAAATGGCTATACACCCAGATGATCCACCTTGGTCTATATTTGGATTACCAAGAATAGTAACCAATAAAGAAAACTTAGATCGAATAATCAACTTAGTAGATAGCTCATATAATGGCTTAACCCTTTGTAGTGGCTGTTTAGGTGCTGATCCTAAAAATGATATACCGGATATGATAAGATACTTTGGATCTAAAGGTAGGATACATTTTGCCCATGTTAGAAACATAAAAATTCATGAGGGAAGAAATTTTGATGAATCATCCCATTTATCATCAGATGGTTCCTTGGATTTGTTTGAAATAATGAAGGCTTATTATGATATTGATTTTAAAGGCTATATAAGACCTGATCATGGAAGGATGATATGGGGAGAAACTGGCAGACCTGGGTACGGGTTATATGATAGGGCTTTAGGAGTAACATACATTAATGGACTATGGGAAGCAATTAATAAAATGGGAAAGAGGTGCTAGGATGTCTAAAATATTAGATGGGAAAGTTGCCGTGGTTACTGGCGGTGGTGGAGTTTTGGGCAGTGGTTTCTGCGAGGAATTAGCAAGAAATGGCGCCAAGGTTGCAGTGTTGAGTTTGCACGCCGAAAATGCAGAAAGAACAGCATCTAAAATAATAGAAAAGGGTGGTCAAGCCATAGGATTATCATGCGACGTTTTAGATACAGAGAGCGTCAAAAGAGCCGAAAAAATAATTTCTGATACCTTTGGTGATTGTGATATCCTTATAAACGCTGCCGGTGGTAATCATCCAAAAGGTATAACTACCAAAGAGGTTCTAGAATTAAATGATTTAGGTTCAAAGGATAATGATATAGTAACTTTCTTTGATCTAGATGTTGAAGGTTTTGGTTTTGTTTTTAATTTGAACTTCATTGGAACTTTAATCCCAACGCAGATATTTTCCAAAAAGATGGTTGGTAAAAAGGATGCTACAATTATTAATATATCTTCAATGAGTGCTCCATGCCCAATGACTAAAGTACCAGCATATAGTGCGGCGAAGGCAGCAATAAATAATTTTACCCAATGGTTAGCGGTGCATATGGCTGATGTCGGTATAAGGGTAAATGCAATAGCTCCTGGATTCTTTTTAACGACACAAAATGAAAAGCTATTAATTGATGAGGATGGTGAATTAACCGAAAGGTCTAAAAAAATCATATCCCAGACCCCGATGAAAAGATTTGGTGTTCCAGAAGATTTACTTGGAACTTTAATGTACCTTTGTGATCATAAAGCATCGGCATTTGTAACGGGAGTGGTAATTCCCGTAGATGGTGGCTTTATGGCATATTCTGGCGTTTAAATATTGACAAGGGGGCACTAAATTATGTTATACGTAAAAAAGCAAACATTGCATAAGTTTGTACAGGATGTTTTTATGAAAGTAGGTTTAAAGACTGAAGATGCTTCCTTAGCTTCTGAAGTAATAGTACAGGCAGATTACAGTGGAGTAGGGTCCCATGGTATAGCTAGGTTAACCCAATTTGTGACTAGAATTCGAAAAGGTGCTATTAATAAAAACCCGAGGATAACCCAAATAAACGATTCTGATAATTTGATTTCCCTCGATGGGGATAATGGTTCTGGGATAGTAATAGGGCCAAAAGCTCTTAAATTATGTATTGAGAGAGCAAAGGAACATGGGATAGCTTGTGTTACGTTAAATAATAGTAATCATTATGGTGTTGGAAATTATTATGCTTGGAAATTTGCAGAGGCTAATTTAATTGGATTGACGGTAACAAATACATCTCCGTGCATAGCCCCTTTTGGTGGAATCGAGAAATTATTTGGAACCAATCCTTTAACCATTGCAATACCAGCTAATAAACACTATCCGATTGTATTAGATATGGCGACAAGTAAAGTGGCATATGGTCAAATCGAGAGAAGGGCAATTGAAAATCAGAAGATTCCCATGGATTGGGCAATAGATAAAGAAGGCAATCCTACAGATAGTCCACTAGAAGCTTTGAAGGGTAGTTTATTACATTTTGGTGGATATAAAGGATATGGTATCGCTTTAATTATAGACATATTATCTTCAATATTGGCCCAGGCAAACTATGGTAAAGGATTAGGAAACGTAAACGATTTTGAAAATCCAAAGCCAGAGAAAATTGGACATTTTATGATGGCTATTGATATTTCTAGATTTCAACCAATAGAACGATTTAAGAATGAAGTTGATAAATATATTGATAGCATTAAGAATAGCAAAAGAGCGCCTGGGGTAGAAGAAATTTTTGTTCCGGGAGAAATAGAGTTTTTAAAGGCTAAAGAGAATGCTATAAAAGGTATTGCAATAACGGAAAATATGGGACAAATATTGTTGGATTTAGCCATAGAACTAGAACTTGCTGGGGAAGAAGATAATATATAAATCTAATTATACTTTT
>DUNJ01000170.1 GCA_012839395.1 Tepidimicrobium sp. | reverse complement strand
TCTGACTAGGCACCCCTACGGCACATGGAGGTTCCTACTTACCGCTGCTTCCTCCCGGATCTGACGGGGTTCATAGGTTTCCATTGCGTAGGACCCATCTGTCAACACCACTTGTTTAGGGCAGACCCTAAGCTATAAGCGCCGAAACTGGGAATTCAACCCTGCTATAGCGGATTGCAGGTTATAGGGCACCGCTACCGCCCCGTCTAGCACGAAAAGTTGAAAGTGGCGGAGAGAGAGGGATTTGAACCCTCGAAACGCTTTGCACGTTTACCCGCTTTCCAGGCGAGCGCCTTCAGCCAACTCGGCCACCTCTCCGTAAATATGCCTATGAATAAATAATATTCATTCCAGGCATACATTATACCGAAAAATGTTATGCATGTCAACTATAATCTAAGAAAAATTTATGCTTTGCCCTTTTTATGCACCTTCCACAGCTTATCCTTTTTTCTCATATTCAGCTTAGTATAAGTAAATATACCTGCTGTAATAGATATTAGTAGCTGAATTATATCCATTATTCCATTATCCCATGGAATTAAGTCCAATATATAGTAGATTGGCAATATTGTTATGACCATAGCTATTGTTATGGGGATCAATTTAAATATCCTCTTTTTCAAATATTCCATATTCACTATATGGATATCTCTTCCTATATCCCTTATCAATAGCGCTGCAATCAATGTATTGGATAGGCTAGTAGCTAGTGCTAAACCGTTGACAGCCATGGGTTTGATCAATATCCAATTTAATATGAGATTTGCAACAACTCCCAAGGCTGTAAATTTGATAGGGGTTATTGGATCATAAGCAGCATAATGGCAATTAATAAGTATGAGTATGATGGATATGCTGGCCAATCCCAATGCATAATAGGTCAAGACCTGAGAGGTCATAAGTGTATCCGTTGGGGTAAATTGACCCCTTTCAAATAGTAATTTTACTATAGGATTTGCAAGGGTTATCAACACCACCATAGCTGGTAACACTATAGATGAGACGGTACGCATCCCTATATGGATTAGGCTCTTTAAAGAGCTGCTATCCTCACCGTTAAACTGACTACCAAACATAGGCACTATTATTGTAATAATCCCCATCACAAATATTCCAAGGAACACATGTATTATGACATCAGAATAGTTAAGCCAAGATTTACTCCCTGTAACCAAAGTGGATGCAAAGGATTTATCCACTATAACATTAATCATGTTTATAGATGTTCCCAATATTATAGGCCATAGTGCAATAAAGAACTCGCGTATATAGATATCCTTAAAACCTAAAATGGCTCTATATCTATACCCCCTATTTATTGCTGCAGGTACTATTGCACATAGTTGAAGGATAGAAGCTATTATGCCCGTAATCATCAATCCATAGATGCCATGATGGGAAAAACAGACTAGAAATAGTATATATGCAGTAAAATAGTATATCCAAGATTTGAGTCCAGCCCTTAGGGAACCTTCGCTATGTAAAAATGCTATAAAAATAGCCCTTATCATAAAGAATAGACCCATGGGCATTCCGCCCCTTACCAACTTCAACATATATTCTAAATCCTTACCCTCAATACCCCTAACCATTATCTTGATAAATACAGGAGATAGAAACCAATTTAAGATAAATAATCCTAGGGCAAGTAATATAGTAATATGCAACAGGTTGTTTATATAGTTTAGCTTATACTCCTTACCTTTTTTCTCCTCAATCTTGGCCAATACGGGCTCCATACCTAAAGTAATTGCCTCTCCAACCATGTTTGCCAATAGGACGGCAGCTACGATACCGGTAAAATACGTATCCGTTTCAGCACCACTTCCTAATTTAGCAGCGATCAATATTTGCTTGATCAAAGTTAATGATTTATTTAGCAGAACCATTACTATTATAAAACGGGAGGTATTAAATGCTTTTTTTAATGTAGAATCCATGTCTATATACACCTTCTTGTTAAAATAATTGATATATCTATGATAGATTATAGCAGATATCTATTTTGAATTGAAATAGATATTATTATAATCTGTGTAAATATTTTTTGCTTCTGATATAATATATATATTAAAGAATACGAGGATGATAAAATGTATCAGGCATTATATAGGCAATATAGACCTCAAACATTTGATGAGGTATTGGGCCAGGATCATATCACTACTATATTAAAAAATCAGATAAAAAAGGGGAATATTGGGCATGCCTATCTATTTTCCGGCACCAAAGGGACGGGCAAGACCTCTACTGCCAAGATATTTTCTAGGGCGGTTAATTGCCTAAATTTGCAGGATGGCAATCCCTGCAATAGATGTGATATATGTAGGGGCATATTGGGTGAATCCATAATGGATGTTATAGAAATGGATGCGGCAAGCAATAGGAAGATAGAAGACATTAGGGAGCTGAGGGATAAGGTGGTATACCCTCCATCTAGTGCCAAATATAAGATATATATAGTGGACGAAGTTCATATGCTTACAAGGGAAGCCTTTAATGCTCTTCTCAAGACATTAGAAGAACCTCCAGCTCATTTGATATTTATACTAGCTACTACGGAGGCACATAAGTTGCCTCAAACCATTTTATCAAGATGCCAGAGATTTGATTTTAAGAGGATAACATCAAAGGATATAATTTCAAATATGAAGGATATATGCGATAAGCTGGGTGTATATGCGGAGGAAAGGGCTTTAGCCTTAATAGCCCGAAACTCTGATGGAGCGATGAGGGATGCGCTAAGTCTTCTCGATCAATGTATATCCTATAGGGAAGAGTTGACTTATGAAGATACATTGGATATCCTAGGCATAGCCAGTACAGATCTACTATTTTCCATGGTAGAGGATATAAAAAGTAGCAATATAGAAAAGTCTCTAGTTAAAGTAGATAAAATAATACAGGAAGGGAAGGATATAAATCAATTTATTAGGGATTTGATCTATCATTTTAGAAATTTATTAATTGGTAAAACCTCTGAAAGCTCTACAGGCATAATAGATATGGATGAGAAAATGATTGAATCCTATATCGAACAAGGAAAGGATATGCCATTAGATCTAATATTGAGGGCCTTGGATATATTAAATGAAACTGAGAGGAAAGCAAGGTGGGCAACTCAACCTAGGGTCATATTAGAGATGGCCATCATAAGGATGGTAAACTTAAAGGAAAAAGGTAGCATAGAAAATAGGATAGAGAAGCTAGAAAGGGCTTTAAGTGGTGGACAAATAGATATAAAAGGAACATCTAAGCCTAAGGAGGAGTCAATAACTACAATTGATAAAGACACTATTCGGCCGCAGAAGATATCCAAAAAACGGGATAAAATAAGAAAACCGGTGGAAACCTTTGATAATGGGAAGGAGTTAAATCTTAACATCATCAGGCAAGAATGGAGCAGGGTGTTAAACATTATAAGAGGTGAAAACATTAGAATAAAAGCCCTTTTGAGGGAAGGGAAGCTGATATCCTTTGTAAACAATACTCTCTGTATTGGATATGAGGATGGATATGGAATTCATAAGGAGGCTATAAGTCGTCCGGACAATAAGGAGATTGTAGAAAAGATCGTCTCTTCCTATTTTAAAAGGGATATAAGCCTTAAATTTATAATGGATGATGGGGTGTCCATAGGCAACGAAGAAGATAATATGGATGATATCCAAGAAGTTGTTGACTTCTTTGGTGAAGATATAGTAAAAATAGAAGAATAATATAGAAAGGTGGATTTATGATGGCAAGAGGTAGATTTCCAGGCATGGGTGGAAACATGGGGAATATGATGAAGCAGATGCAAAAAGTTCAAAAGCAGATGGAAAAGGTGCAGAAGCAATTGGAGGAAACCGAGGTAGAGGCCAGCGCAGGTGGAGGAGCAGTTACTGCAAAGGTTAATGGCAAGAAGGAATTATTGGCAATTACAATAGATGAATCTGTAGTAGATCCTGATGATATAGAGATGCTTCAGGATTTGGTATTAGCTGCGGTAAATGAAGCTTTAAGGGAAGCTGAGGACATGATGGCGAAGGAAATGGGTAAACTAACTGGAGGAATGAATATACCAGGGTTGTTCTAATGGAAAGGCTGATTTAAATGGATTATTATGCATTACCTATTGCAAACCTAATCGAGCAGCTTTCAAAGCTTCCGGGTATAGGGAGGAAAACTGCCCAAAGGCTTTCCTTTTATATACTTGAAATGGACCCCACGGAAGCGGAAGAATTGGCTGTAGCGATTACAGATGCAAAGGAAAAGGTACATTATTGTAGTGTATGTTGTAACTTAACAGATGGAGACCCTTGTCATATATGTAGGGATGATAGGAGGGATAGAAGTATAATATGCGTAGTGGAAGGGGCTAAGGATATAGTAGCTATGGAAAAGACCAGAGAGTATAGGGGTTTATACCATGTTCTACATGGGACCATTTCTCCTATGGAAAACATAGGTCCTAATGAAATAAAGATAAGGGAATTGCTAAATAGGTTGTCTGGTGATGAAGTTAAGGAGGTAATACTGGCTATAAACCCCACCGTTGAAGGAGAAGCCACGGCCTTATATATAGCAAAATTATTGAAACCCTTAAACATAAAGACTACTAGAATAGCCCATGGCATCCCAGTAGGAGGGGATTTGGAATATTTTGATGAGATAACGCTAAGTAGGGCTTTAGAAAATAGGAGAGAACTGTAAAGGACTTTAAAGAAATGTATATATTAGATAAAGTCTTTATATTATGCGAATTTATTTTACAATGTAAATAAAGTATATTAGGAAACCATAGGAAAAAGGTATAAGGAATGCCTTAGAACTATGGTTTTTATTTGGAATAATAGTGGAATATTTTCCGACTTTTTAATATATTTTTGCATAATATGAGTAACCACTTGCTTATCGGGTATTATGTTAATAGCGATAGAATATAGCTTTATCGTGACTCAAGGTATGGATCCTTAAGGTTTGCTTCTATTTAATTGAATAGAAGGGTAGGCTTAGTGTGAGCTTACATACCCTTTATATATAATAAGGAGGAGGTAGGACTTTGAGAGGATTTAAAAAGATTGTCTTAATACTTCTGGTAATCGTAGCTTTAACATTAACTTTAGTAGCATGTGGAGATGGAGACACTTCAGAAGACGATACCGCCGATGTAGACGTAACATATAACGATGGCACCTACACTGGGGAGTCAGAGAAGCGGGAATTTGGGTATGAATTTGCAGAGGTTACAATTGAAGATGGACAAATAGCGGATATAGTTCTTAAGAGGATGACGCCAGAAGGGGAAGAAGTCGATTATGACGAATGGGATGGGCAAGATGACAAACCAAATTTAAAGCAATTTAAAGATGATATGGCCAAGGAAATGATATCAAACCAAACCTATGATGTAGACAGTATCACTACTGCAACTGAAACATCAGAAGGATGGAAGGCTGCAGTAAAAGAAGCCCTAGATAAGGCTAAGTAAAAACTTTACCGGATAGAAAAAGCAGTGGTTTTCCCACTGCTTTTTCTATGTGCGTGTGCCCAGCATGGGCGCAATCTAATGGGTGAAAGTTCCTAGTCTGCCCTAGTAGTGGGAAAGACATAGCCAAACACCAAGGGTGTCCATGGCGACGTGGAATCTAAAGGAAGGTGTA
>DUNJ01000169.1 GCA_012839395.1 Tepidimicrobium sp. | reverse complement strand
AGAGAGTTAACGAGGGCAATAAAGCGTTCAAGGCAAATAGCGTTGTTACCATATAGTGCAGATTAAGAGAGGAGTATCCTCTTAAGATAATACAGAGTAAGATATTGTATGTCAAACAAAAAAGAGAGGATACTCCTCTCTTAATCTGCACTATATGGTAACAACGCTATTTGCCTTGAACGCTTTATTGCCCTCGTTAACTCTCTTTGGTGTTTTGAACAATTGCCAGAGATTCTTCTTGGGAGAATCTTTCCTCTATCGGTGACATATTTTTTTAACGTATTTACATCCTTGTAATCTATGGTTTCTATCTTGTTTGCACAAAAGCTACAAACCCGTCTTCTTGGCCTAAACTTTCTTTGCATCTATATCCCTCCTTCTAAAACGGAATGTTATCGCTATCTGTAGGATCAAAACCACCTATATCCGTAAAATCATCATCTATGCTATTAGGAGTTTGCCTAGCGTCTTCGTCTCCCCATTCTAAAAATTTAACCCTTTCTGCTACAACTTCGGTTACATATCTTCTTATACCTTCACTGTCATCATAGCTTCTGGACTGAAGCCTTCCTTGAACAGCAGCAAGCCTTCCCTTAGCTAAATAATTTGCACAGTTTTCCGCTTGTTTACCCCAGACAACGATATTTATAAAGTCGGCTGTTGGTTGTCCTTTAGCTTCCATCTCCTGTCTTCTCTCCCTGGAAACCTGTTTATCTACCGCCAATGAAAAATTGGATACGGCAGTTCCCGTATTGGGTATATACCTCAATTCTGGGTCCCTTGTAAGTCTTCCAATTAGCACCACACTATTCAACCAAAACACCACCTTATCTTTATTTATCAACTCTAATTATCATATGCCTCATAACACCATCGGTAATCTTACATATCCTATCCAGTTCCTCAATAGCCGACGTCTCAGCTTCAAATTCAACCACTATATAGTACCCTTCGGTCAGATCATCGATCTCATAGGCAAGCTTTCTACTCCCCCATTCATCAATATTGGTGATGGTGCCATTGCCTTCTATGATGCTCTTCAACCTATCAAATATCTCCACTCTATTTTCTTCTTCTAAATGTGGTAAGAATATAAAAACACCTTCATATTTTCTCATCTAGTTCACCTCCTTTTGGACTAGCGGCCCTGATACCAGAGCAAGGATGTATCCATAAAATTATATCACTGATGATATTTAATTTCAAGACAATTTTTTGTCCTTTAATTACTTCACTACCTATATTATATCATGTCTCCAATTGCCATTCCTAGCCTTCCTAAATTCATCTACTGAAAACAATTCTGATGCAGGCATCCCTCCTGCAAAGGAGATAACCTCCGGCATCTGAGTCAATTTTAAAAGCTCCCTAATCTCCGTTGCCCTAATATTGCGCATTCTCCTGACATATTTAAATTTCATCAACCCCACACCCCTGGTCCTTTTATGAATCCTTCCCTTTGTAGTTTACAATGCTTATCCACCTATCATCTACTAAAATCCTTCTAACCCTTCTCTCAAAATCGATTCTAGGTATCCAAATTTGCCTATCGCATCCTAAACATTTCAACTTTATATCCACGCCTGTTCTAACTATTTCCCATTTGTTTTCCCCACAAGGATGAGGTTTTTTTAAGGTTATAATGTCTCCAACCTCATAATACAATATCATCTATTTAATCCCTCCCCAACTTTTCCTCATCATATAATATAAACCTTGAATATGGAACCCCTACTCCCTCCTTATCAAAGGCTTTTTTAACATTTTTCCTAAGTTCCCTTTCAACAGCCCATTGTTTCATAGGATTAGTTTTGGCTACTATGGTCAACTCTATGCCCGATTCTTTTAAATCGCTTATACCTAATAGGGTAGGTCCTTCCACTATATCGCTATTGGATTCCCTTGTTTCCCTGCATACCTCGTCCAAAATCTCTATCACTTTGTCCATATCTTCTTCATAGGTTATATTAACAGTAACTAAGGCTCTCATATCGCCTCTGGTCTTATTGGTGACTATGTCTACCTTGCTATTGGGAATTATATGAAGCTCTCCAGAAAAATCCCTTATCCTGGTAGTTCTCACCCCTAATTCCTCTACTATTCCCTCCAAATCCCCTATACCTATATAATCCCCAACAGAGTATTGATCTTCAAATAGTATAAAAAACCCCGTAATTATATCCTTTACCAAGGACTGCGCCCCAAATCCTATTGCCAATCCCCCTATCCCTGCTGTAGCTAGGATGGATGTGGTGTTTATATTGAATAGATCCAACACCATCACCACCCCAATAAAATAGAACACATACCTTATTATATTTTTAAGCATAAAGGTTATAGTGTGGATCTTCCTTTCATCGGTAGAAAAAATCCTTCCTCTTTTTCTCTGTAAAGTCCTATCTATTACTATATTGACTAGCTTTGTCAATATATGAACGCCTACAAGTATTATTGTAATCTTTATACCTTTGCTCAATATATTGAAATATCCACCCTGGGATCCTAATACACCGTTGATACGATCCAATATGCTATTCATAATATCCACCTACAATCAGTTTAATTTTTCAATCCTATTGCCCATATAATCCTTTGTAAATTTAAATAATCCCTCAATATCCATCACATTTTTATCGATTATATCCTTAACTTGAGGTAGATTTTCCAAATCAAACCTGATGGATAACCCACAACTATGGGTTATCTCCCTTGGGGTGGGTATCATTCTAATCTGAAGGGCCTCATTTTTAAGCATGGATTCTCCTTTTATAGCATGATGTGTGGATTTAAACGTAATAACCCCAAATTCCTTATCCCTCATGATAATATTCTCCTATCCTATAGTCATTATTTTTTTAGCTTCTTTAAGCTTTTCATATATAGTATACATGTTGGAAACCCCTCCAACTTGAAGCTTATCATTTATACCAAAGTAATCTAGGCAAGTTCCACAAGATATTATCTCCACTCCTCTTTCTTCTAAAACTTTTATATCATCCAACACCTCCGAACCCTCACAAGTCAAATAAACCCCACCATTATAAAATATCAATGTTGATGGATATGGGGTAACCTCCATTATGGTGTAAAAAAAGGATTTTATCAATATTTTTCCCAATTCTTCCGAACCCTTACCCATGGTACTTGAAGTAAAGGCGATCGTTATATCTTCAGTTTCATCCTTCGGTATCCTATCTAATAGCTTTACTCCCTCCCCCTTTGTTATATGAATATGATATTCGTGTTCCCCTATTTTATCAACCCTATATTTATATCCTAAGCTATTAGCCAACTTTAAAACATTTTCTTTAGCTATCTCATTATCGACAATAGTAGTAATAGTTCCTCCATCAATCTCATCTAGCTTCTGTTTTGTCATAATGACCGGTTTTGGACAAGCTTCTCCTCTTGCATCAATTTTTATGCTCATATCTAAAACCTCCTATTATTATCAACTTAAATGTATTATACTACTTATTCACCCGCCGAGCTTATCAGTATTTTTTATAGAAAAGACTTCCCTATAAATATACCTTATATATGAAATAATAATCCATATATCACTATATTGTAGATTTTTTTATATCTGATATAATAAATGTACCCATACATTTATTAAGGAGGTTAAATATGCTCATAGATAAGGATATAAATACTCCCATATATATACAGCTCTATGAAAACATCAGAAATCTTATCGATAACGAACAGTTGAAGGAAGGGGAAAAACTTCCTTCTATAAGAAGCTTAGCAAAAAAACTACAAATAAACAATATCACAGTGGTAAATGCGTATAAGTTGTTGGAACAAGAAGGATATATATATTCTGTAAGAGGTAGCGGTACCTATGTTAAACCTCATAATTATGGATTAGAAACTCCATTTATGGAAGATGGGGATATTGAATTGATGATAGGTGGAATCCTACCCATCTCCAGAGATAGTATAAACTTTGCCTCTGTATCCCCTACACCAGATATATTTCCCATAGAAGAATTTAAACAATCATTGGTAGAAGTATTGGATAGGGATAAAGGAAATGCCTTTACATACCCTGAGATCAATGGGTATAGGTCTCTTAGGGAATCCATATCCCTATTTATGTATGAAAATTATAATATGAACGTAGATGAAGATGAAATCCAAATAATATCAGGTGGCCAACAGGGCATCGATATCATCACCAAAACTCTGGTTTCTCAAGGCGATTGGGTCTTTGTTGAAAATCCTACGTACTCAGCAGCAATAGCTGCTTTTAGATCTAGGGGAGCAAGGATTTTAGGAATTCCCATACTGAAAGATGGTTTGGATTTAAAGGTGCTCAATGAACAAATTGAAAAGCATACTCCAAAACTGCTATATATAATGACCAACTATCAAAATCCTACCACCTATTCCTATTCCGAGGATAAGAAAAGAAAACTTATTGAGCTTAGTCAAAAGCATGACTTCTATATCATCGAGGACGATTTTATGATGGATTTAAACTATGATGATAGTGAACTCAGCCCATTGAAGTCCATGGATGAACCCAATAAGGTCATATACATTAAAAGCTTTTCAAAAATATTTATGCCTGGAGTAAGAATTGGATTTATGACCGCCCCAGAAAACCTTTTTGAAGATATTGTGAGAATGAAGCATACAACGGATATATCTTCTTCTGGATTTTTACAAAAAGCCTTCGACCTATATTTAAGAAAGGGATATTGGAAAAAACATATAACCAATATTAAAGGCGAATATGCAAAAAAATATAATGTGATGATTCAGCAGTTGAATAAGCTAAAGAAGTACGGCGCCTCCTTTCAAGAGCCACATGGAGGTTTAAGTATATGGCTTAGGTTACCCGAGGATGTAGATTCGGTAGATCTCTATAATGAGTGTAACGAAAACAATATTGCTATAGTACCTGGAAAGATATTTTTCATCGATGACAACATATACTCTAATTATATTCGGCTAAGTTTCAGTGCAGTATCGGAAGAAGAGATAATCCATGGTATAAGAATAATAGAAAACTACTTTAAAAAAACCCATAGGGAGGATAACGACAAATATATACCTTT
>DUNJ01000168.1 GCA_012839395.1 Tepidimicrobium sp. | reverse complement strand
GTGGTACCGCGAACCTTTCGTCCCTTATAGGATGGAAGGTTTTTTTAATGAATATAATGGGAGGAGAGTATATATGAAGGTGGATATAGGGAATATATTTAAGAATGCCGACAAATATTTGGATAAAGAGATAGTAGTTGAAGGTTGGGTTAGAACCATTAGATCTTCTAAGAAGTTTGGTTTTATCGAGATAAATGATGGAACATTCTTTACGAATTTACAAATAGTGATAGATGAAAATTTGGATAATTTCGATCAGGTTAAGAGGTTTCCTATAAGCAGTGCAATAGTAGCAAAGGGTAAATTGGTTTCAACGCCGGGTGCAAAGCAACCTTTTGAGATTCAGGCAAGTGAGGTAAAACTAGAAGGATTTTCTGATAGGGATTATCCATTGCAAAAGAAGAGGCACTCCTTTGAGTATTTAAGAACTATAGCCCATTTGAGGCCTAGGGCTAATACCTTTAATGCCGTATTTAGAGTGAGGTCTTTGATGTCCTATGCAATCCATAAATTTTTTCAGGAGAGGGATTTTGTATATGTCCATACGCCAATTATAACTGCTAGCGATGCAGAAGGGGCAGGAGATATGTTTAGGGTTACCACATTGGATTTGGCTGATGCTTCATTGGATGAGGAGAAAGAGGTGGACTATAGAAAGGATTTTTTCGGTAAGGAAACCTATCTAACTGTAAGTGGTCAACTGGAAGCAGAGGCCTATGCATTGGCTTTTAAAAATGTATATACATTTGGGCCAACCTTTAGATCTGAAAACTCCAACACCCCGAGACATGCGGCGGAATTTTGGATGATAGAACCGGAGATAGCCTTTGCAGATCTCGAGGATAGTATGGATTTAGGCGAAGATATGATGAAATATATTATAAACTATGTGATGGAAAATGCCCAGGAGGAGATGGAATTTTTCAATTCCTTTATAGATAAGGGACTTATAAACCGATTGGAAAACATAGTCAACTCGGATTTTGCCTGTATCACATATACTGAAGCCATAGATATTCTTAAGAAATCTAAAGAAGAGTTTCAGTATCCAGTGGAATGGGGAATAGACCTTCAGACAGAACATGAAAGGTATATATCGGAGAAGGTATTTAGGGGGCCTGTATTTGTTACAGATTATCCTAAGGATATCAAGGCCTTCTATATGAGGCTGAATGATGATGAAAAAACGGTAGCTGCTATGGATCTTTTGGTTCCGGGGGTTGGAGAGATAATTGGAGGGAGCCAAAGGGAAGAAAGGCTAGATATACTCGAAAGAAGGATTGATGAGATGGGTATGGATAGGGAAGACTATTGGTGGTATCTAGAGTTGAGGAAATATGGTGGGGTTAAGCATGCAGGATATGGCCTAGGGTTTGAAAGGGCTATAATGTATATGACAGGGATGAAAAACATTCGAGACGTTATACCTTTCCCAAGGACGGTTGGATCGGCAGAGTTCTAACAAGTTCTTGATTTTATACCTTGTTTCTGCTATACTTATTTTTAATTCCATATGAACTATGATGGGAAGTAGTAGGCTTTTGAATCGATTGAAGAGAGCTATTGGTTGGTGGGAAATAGTATCGATTGGTGCTGAACTCGTCCCTGAGTCATTAAGGCGAAGTGTAGTAGCTTTAGTCGGATGGATACCGTTAACTATCCTTAAGTGGGTAGGCCTCATATTGCCTATCAAGTAGGGTGGTACCGCGGAAATTGACCTTTCGCCTCTATATTTGGCGAAAGGTTTTTATATTTTGTATAAAAAATTGAGGAGGTAGGAAAGTGACCAAATATGATCCTAAAAAGATAGAGAAGAAATGGCAGAATATATGGGAGGAGAATAGAGTATTTGAAACTGGTGAGGATAGGTCGAAGCCTAAGTTCTTTGCATTGGTGGAGTTTCCTTATCCATCTGGAGAAGGACTTCACGTTGGACACCCAAGGCCATATACGGCCTTGGATATACTTGCAAGGAAAAGAAGAATGGAAGGATACAATGTTTTATTTCCCATGGGATGGGATGCCTTCGGGTTGCCGACGGAAAATTTTGCAATTAAGCATAAAATTCATCCAAGAGAGGTAACTAGGAAGAATGTAGCTAGGTTTAAGAAGCAGCTAAAATCCATAGGTTTTTCCTTTGATTGGTCTAGGGAGGTAAATACAACCGATCCAAATTATTATAAATGGACTCAGTGGATATTTATAAAGCTATTTGAAAAGGGTTTAGCTTATAAGCGTGAGATGCCTATCAACTGGTGTTCATCTTGCAAGATAGGTCTTGCTAATGAAGAGGTGGTAGCTGGGGCATGCGAACGCTGTGGTGGCGAAGTGGTGAGAAGGGTTAAGAATCAATGGATGTTGAAGATTACGGAATATGCAGATAGGTTGATCGATGATTTGGATAGTGTAGATTATATAGATAGGGTTAAAGCTCAGCAGATCAATTGGATTGGGCGCTCCTATGGAATGGATGTAAAGTTTCAGTTAAGTGGAAAAGATGATTATTTAGAAGTATTTACAACGAGACCAGATACCCTGTATGGAGCAACCTATATGGTTATTGCTGCTGAACATCCCCTACTGGATGAGTATAGGGATGATATAGAGAATATGGATGAAGTCGTTAAGTATCAGGAATATGCCAGTAAAAAATCGGATTTTGAACGTACCGAGCTATCTAAGGAAAAGACAGGTGTGGAAGTAAAGGGGCTAAAGGCTATAAATCCAGTAACGCAGAAGGAGATACCTATATGGATATCTGACTATGTTTTGATGAGTTATGGAACTGGCGCTATTATGGCAGTACCTGCTCACGATACTAGGGACTGGGAGTTTGCCAAAAAATTCGATTTGCCCATAATAGAGGTAGTTAAAGGTGGAGATATAGAAAAAGAGGCTTATACCGATACAGAATCTGGGGTATTGATTAATTCTGAATTAATAAATGGCCTAAGCGTGGAGGAGGCCATAGAAAAGATAAGCGATTGGTTAGAGGAAAGGGATTTAGGGACTAGAAGAACCAACTATAAGCTGAGGGATTGGATATTTTCTCGTCAAAGGTACTGGGGAGAGCCCATACCCTTGGTCTACTGCGATAAATGTAAGTGGGTCCCTTTACCAGAGGATGAATTACCCCTAGAATTGCCAGACATTAAAAATTATGAGCCAACGGACACTGGAGAATCCCCTTTGGCTAATATAAGGGATTGGGTGAAGACCACCTGCCCTAAATGTGGAGGGGAGGCTGAACGAGAAACGGATACTATGCCTCAATGGGCTGGCTCATCCTGGTATTACCTGAGATATATAGATCCTACCAACGATAACCAGCTAGCAGATCAAGAGAAATTGAAATACTGGTTGCCGGTTGATTGGTATAATGGTGGAATGGAACATACGACATTGCATCTATTGTATTCAAGATTTTGGCATAAATTTTTATACGATATAGGGGTGGTACCTTGCAAGGAGCCCTATGCTAAAAGGACATCTCATGGCATGATATTGGGGGAAAATAGCGAAAAGATGTCCAAATCTAGAGGCAATGTGGTTAATCCTGATGATATAATAGATGAGTATGGAGCTGATACACTAAGAGCTTATGAGATGTTTATAGGAGATTTTGAACAATCGGTGCCTTGGTTGGAAGATGGTGTTAGAGGGTGCAGGAGGTATTTAGAAAGGGTTTGGAGGTTGCAGGATATAGTTGTAAGTGGGGATGAATATTCCGAGGAATTGGAAGCTAGCATCCATAAGACTATTAAAAAGGTGACTGAAGACTATGAAACATTGAAGTTTAATACAGCTATAGCTGCCTTGATGACTTTGTTGAATGAATTTAATGATAATGGAAGCATTACCAAGGCTGATCTAAAGACCTACCTGATACTTTTGAATCCGGTTGCACCTCATATAACCGAAGAGATATGGGATATTATGGATTTTGGCGGCATGTTAAATGAACAGAGATGGCCTGCATATGATGAGGATAAGATTAAAGAGGATGTTATTGAGATGCCAGTACAAGTTAATGGACGGGTTAGGGGTACAATCAATATTGGAATAGACGCTGACCAGGAGGAAGCAAATAGGCTAGCTAGAGAAAATAGGGCTATTCAAAAGCATTTGGAGGGAAAACAGATTATAAAGGAGATATTTATACCTGGAAAAATCTATAACTTAGTTGTAAAATAGAATAAAATATGCAACAATAGTTTTGCTATACCTTGAGTATAGCAAAACTATTTCAATTTAGGAGTGATATCGTGTCGAAAATAAAGATAGTTACCGATAGTACTAGTTATATGAAAAAGGAGTTTGCAAAAATAGAGGATATATCAGTAGTAGAGCTAAACTATTCATTTAGCGATGAAACCAGTAAAGAAGGATTTCCGGGGGAATTTGAAGATTTTTTCAATAGATTGAGCAACAGTAAATTATTTCCTACTACATCCCAGCCTTCTAGTGGAGAGTTTTTATCGGAATTTGAAAAGGCCTTTAACAAAGGATATGACCACATAATAGCTATTCTTTTGTCCTCTAAGTTGAGTGGCACCTATAATAGCGCTCTTCTGGCTAAGGATATGTTGGGGGATGATAGAATTACCGTTATCGATTCCATGCAGGCGGCTTCTAATTTGAGATTCTTAGCAATAGATGCACTAGAAATGGCCAAGTCGAACAGGCCGGTGGATGAAATAGTATCATATATTGAAAATAAAAAGCACAACATGTGGATATACGTTACGGTAGAAACCTTAGAATATTTGAGAAGGGGAGGTAGACTTACGGGAATACAATCTGCTATTGGTGAAGTGCTAAATATTAAGCCCATTATTCAATTGAAGGGTGGAAAATTGGAGCTATTGGAAAAGGTTAGGGGGAAGAACAAAGCTATAAGGAATATTGCAGAAAAGGTGTCAGAAGATGTTGAAAGAATAAGCATCTGTCATATATTTAATGAGAAGGAATCTATTAGGTTGAAGGAGGACCTGGAATCTAGATTTCCCAAGGCTGAAATTACCATTGATGAATTAGGACCTGTTATAGGCTGCCATCTAGGCCCTAAGGCTATTGGCATATGCTTTTATTAGGTGCTGCCCTTCAAAGGTATATTTTTAATACAAATATGATATAATTATAACAATGAAGTAGATATCACAATACTTGGGGGTGCAATTATTGAGAAAAATATTAATTACTGGTGCATTGGGACAGATTGGCTCTGAGCTTACTATGGAATTGAGAAATATTTATGGTAAAGCTAATGTAGTTGCTAGTAGCAGGAGGGTCAAGGAAGGCCATGGGGAACTTATGGAATCAGGGGTTTTTGAAATTGTCGATGTTGCAGATGGAAAGCGGTTATCGGAAGTGGTGAGAAAGCATAATATAGATACGATTATTCACCTTGCGGCAATACTCTCCGCTGTGGGGGAGGAGAAACCGGCTTTGGCATGGAATGTGAACATGAATGGCCTATATAATGTGCTGGAAGTAGCAAGGGAGGAAGGTTGTGCGGTATTTACTCCTAGTTCTATTGCTGCTTTTGGGGATTCCACTCCAAAGAATAACACACCTCAGGATACTATCCAGAGGCCTAATACCATATATGGAGTAACAAAGGTGGCAGGTGAGCTACTATGTGATTACTATTACCATAAATTTGGCGTAGATACTAGGGGAGTGAGGTTGCCAGGGTTGATATCCTACAAAACTTTGCCAGGGGGAGGAACTACCGATTATGCGGTTCATATCTACTATGATGCGTTGAAACATAAAAGCTATACCAGCTTTATCGATAGGGGTACTAAAATGGATATGATGTATATGCCGGATGCATTAAATGCAATAGTTCAATTGTTGGAGGCAGATCCAAACAAGCTCATACATAGAAATGCATTCAATATTACATCGATGAGCTTTGAACCGGAAGAGATAGCTGCATCTATTAGAAAAGAAATTCCAGAATTTGAAATGCGATATGAAGTAGATCCTATAAGGCAGGCTATAGCAGACTCATGGCCCAATTCCCTAGATGATACTGCAGCTAGGGAGGAATGGGGTTGGAGCCCCAAATATGATCTAGATAGTATGACTAGGGATATGTTGGAGAAGTTGACGGAAAAGTTAGGATTATAGATATGTAAAAATAGCAGACATTTGTCTGCTATTTTTAACTAATAGGCTTGGTTATCCAAGGAATTTATCAAAAAACGATCTTTTCTCTTTTTTTAATATTTTCAATATGAAATCTATCTTCTCATCCATTATTTCCTGTGATAGTAATATCTGGTCCAAAAGTTCTACTAGATCCGTTTTTTCAGATAATATATTTGAGGCATCTTCGGTCGTTGGTGTATCGGAGGAATTGAAGGTATCTAAAAAAAAGAATTTTAACTGCTTATCTACGGTATAATATAGGCGGTTAATTCTATTGGATTGAGCCCCCGAGAAGGGCATAGATATTCTCATAGTATTGATTTTAGATGGATCTATGTCTAGTTTAGAACCTTTAATCCATGTATTACCCCCATCTAGTGAATATATATATCCAATGCCGGATCGGGTAGCATAGACTATTTTTAAAACATTTTCTTCTTCATAAATTATAGGGCTATCGCTACAATTTGGTATATATGGAATGTTTACCGGTTTCCACATATATTTCTGTTTTCCTGTAGAGCCTAGTCGGCTATATTTTAATACATAATCATCTTCTACCTTATCTAACCACAGCGCGTGTACATTATCATTGGTGTCTGAAAGGATATATGGACGGAATCCGCTACTTTTCTGAGAGGTTAGCCTTTGAGGCCTGGAATTCCACTTATTTGCATAGGGATTGTAGAAGGTATAATAGATATGAGATCCGCCTCCTTCTATAGAACTATGAAGTAGATGGATGATGCCAGAATGAGAGCTATCTATTGCAAATGACTCCATTCCATTAGTTAATATATATTTAGTAATACTTCTTTGTTTCCAGCTATTTCCCTTACTTACAACGTGTTGTATTGTAAATAGTTTAGAATTTACAAGGTTTGCATAGTCGTATATAATATGGATTTCTTCGTCTAATATGAGGATTTCAAAGGTGTTATATATCCTAGAATTAAAATCAAATTTAGCAATCAACGTATCGGTCCATCTATGGTTTTTATAGATAGAGTAGTTAAGTTCACCAGTTTTCATAAGTGTTATTAGGTGTAGATTTTCAGATTTATCCACGGTCAGTGCATATTTTAGGACATCATCTTTATACAGCTTTGGTGGCGTAATGGGCTTATAGGTGTTATCTAAAAAACTATATTCAAGTCTTCCATAAGAGCTTAGCTGAAGGAGCATGATATCTTCTTTAGAATTTATGACTAGATGGTTGGATGAGGACATATTCATTAAATAACCTCCTATGATATTAAAAACAGCACAAATATATTCTTAATTCATAATATGTAATTGAAAGCTCAATTATTAAAATAAGGGGTGAAAACATGAAAGACATACAGGTTAAAAAATTAGGCGAAATTCTTCAGGTTGAGGATTTCGATTGTGTAATAGTTGATAAGGTATTTGCTAGCTGTCAACATAGGGAATGCTTTCCTGAAATTGAGGTGGAATTAAAGGATAAGGTTGGCGAGGATATTAAATTTGCCTCTGGATTTATAGTACCTGGCTCTCTGACCATAACCGATTTGGATGAGAGACCTAACTTCAAAAGGGTGAGGTTTAAGTTAAGGGTACCGTTTAAGGTTTTAACTAAATGTGGAAATGATATAGAGGATTTTTTACCGGATATATCTAGGGATATAGTTATGTATCATCCAGATGCAAGGGATGAATTTCAATTTAAGATAGTAGTAGAAACCGCTTCTGAGATATTAGGTCAGCCTGTTACTACAGATGGCATATTGACCTTTGCGGTGGGCATCTTTGTCATAATTAAGGTAGTGGGAAAGGTTCAACTAATGATACCTAGTATGGGGTATTGTCCAGAACCAGATGTTTGTGAAGAGTTTAGTCCTGAGGATATCTGTGATAATTTCGATGAGGCAGATTTTCCTGATGATTTTTTCCCGCCACAGCTTGAAAATAACTCTAATAACGATAATGGAAATGATAATGGTAATGGGGATGGAAACGGATAACATTATTGTGGAGATAGAGGGCAAAGATGCCCTCTTTTTATTTTGGGAAAACTTCTTATGGAATGTTGACAAAAATAGTAGGGTATAATATACTTATTACAGAATACCAAGCATAATGGTTGGAATTAAAAGGGGTGGTTTTATGAGACTGTCCACAAGGGGAAGATATGGGTTGAAGGCTATGTATCAGCTAGCGATTCATTATGGCGAAGGTCCGATTCCCTTAAAAAGCGTTGCAGATAGGCAAAATTTATCTGAAAACTATTTAGAACAATTGGTATCTGTGTTGAGGAAAGAGGGACTTTTAAACAGCGTAAGGGGAGCGCAGGGCGGTTATATGTTGGCTAAACCCCCCGAAAATATTACAGTTGGGGATATACTCCGTATATTAGAAGGAGATATAGCGCCGGCAGATTGCGTCATCGATGGGGGTTATGAATGCGAAAACGAGAAAAGCTGTGTTACTAAGACGGTTTGGATCAAGATTAGGGACAGCATAGATGAGGTTATAGATTCCATTACACTGCAGGATATGTTGGATAAGAGACAGAGAAATGAAAAAAACTTTATTGATTGGGAGGATTAAATATGAAGAAGCTTATATATATGGATAATGCGGCTACCACGCCTACTAAGCAAGAGGTTCTAGATGAGATGCTTCCGTATTTCAATGTAAGATATGGCAATCCCTCTAGTATATATTCATTGGGAAGCCATTCTAGAACGGCGGTAGAAATATCTAGGGAGGCAATAGCCAATACGATCAACGCTAAGGCTAGAGAGATATTTTTTACTGCAGGAGGGACGGAAGCAGATAATTGGGCATTGAAAGGAGTAGCATATGCCAATAGGGATAAAGGTAATCATATTATAACTTCGAAGATCGAACATCAAGGAATATTACATACTTGTGGATATTTGGAAAAACAGGGTTTTAAGGTTACCTATTTGGATGTTGATGAATATGGGGTTATAGATTTAGAACAGCTTGAAGAATCCATTACGGATGAAACCATCCTCATATCCATTATGTTTGCTAACAATGAAATAGGGACAATTCAACCTATTAAGGAGGTTGGGAGGATAGCTAAAGAAAAGAATATATACTTCCATACAGATGCAGTTCAGGCTATAGGTCATATAAAGGTAGATGTAGATGAGCTTAACATAGATATGTTATCTATGGCGGCGCATAAATTTTATGGTCCAAAAGGCATAGGTGCTCTATATATTAGGCAGGGTGTTAAAATAGATCCATTGATCATTGGTGGGGGCCAGGAAAGAAATCGTAGGGCCGGCACTGAAAATGTGCCTGGAATCGTAGGTATGGGAAAAGCAATAGAGCTTGCTTATGAAGATTTGAATGAAAAGAATAAAAGACTAATATACCTAAGGGAAAGGCTTGTTAAGGGCATATTTGATAATATAGATCACGTTAGGCTAAATGGACATCCAACCAAAAGGTTACCCAATAATGTAAATATATGTTTTGAATTTATTGAGGGTGAATCCTTATTGTTATCATTGGATATGGAGGGAATTGCAGGTTCAAGTGGTTCTGCTTGTACATCGGGCACTTTGGAGCCGTCCCATGTATTATTGGGAATAGGATTGCCGCATGAGATAGCCCATGGTTCTTTAAGGTTATCCTTAGGTGATTACAATACTGAGGACGAGGTCGATTATGTAGTTGAAAAATTGACTGACATTGTAGCTCGATTAAGAGCTATGTCCCCTTTATATGAACAGGCTAAGGAGGTAAGATAGATGTATTCGGAAAAGGTTATGGAACATTTCCACAATCCACGCAATGTAGGCGAAATAGAAGACGCCGATGGCATAGGAGAAGTTGGAAATCCAAGATGTGGAGATATAATGAAAATGTATTTAAAAATAGAGGACGACATTATTGTGGATGTTAAGTTTAAGACATTTGGTTGTGGCTCGGCAATAGCATCATCTAGTATGGCTACAGAATTAATAAAGGGTAAGACTATAGAAGAGGCTATGAACATCACAAATAAGGCTGTTGCAAAAGCTTTAGATGGGTTGCCCCCTATAAAAATGCATTGTTCAGTTTTAGCAGAACAAGCTATCAAATCGGCGCTATTGGACTATTCGAAAAAGAATGGAGTCCATATAGAGGGTTTGGAGAATTTTGATCCAACAGAGGATGCACATGACCATCATTAGGAATAATTTCTTTTATATTGCTAGATTTCACTGTTTAAAGAGGTATCTATGATGGTATAAGATAAATAAAGAGACTACTATATAATAAAATACCCATTATTAGAATAAATTTACTGAATTAAATATGCCCCAGGTGACAAGATAATAGATACAAATGATAAAGGAGATGGTATATATGAATGATAATGGATTTAGAAACGGTGCTTTTTTGGGCAGTATAATAGGAGCATCCCTGGGGATGATATTTGGTACAAAGATGAGCCCTATGCGAAGGAGAAGGATTGCAAGAACTGCAAGAAAGGCAAAATCAACTTTAAAAAACGGGATAAATGCTTTATGGAAATAGGCAGCTTTAGCTGCCTATAAAGCTATCTGGGTGGGGACAGTGGTATGATTATGCAATCGCCTATTTTAATTAGAAATCTATTGCTTTTAACATTAATACTTATATCATTTATAATCTATTATCTAATTCATATTGGAAACAGATATGTAGGGGATAATAATAAAATTAAGGTTAAGGATAAAAGATTTTTATCTATACTGGTTGTACTAGTATGCATATACATATTTTATCTATCATGTAGGAAATATGCCATATTATCCGACACTCTATTTACCATAATGGTCTCGATTATACTAGCATACCTTTTGAACCCCGTCATAAATCGGCTTGAACGATACGGTGTTCCAAGGGGTTTAGGTGTATTGGTCATATATATAATTATTGCCGGAGTTATATTTATTATATCTTTTTTGATAATCCCTAAAAGTGGCAAGGAAATAAGAAGGCTACTGGTTCTCCTTCCAACATATATTGAAAGGGGTTCACAATTTCTAGACGATCTATATATGAAATATTATATGAATCTAGATAGTATCCCTCCTATATTTAGAAGTTTGGAGGATGTCGTATTTAAAAACATAGCTAATCTTGAGGACATAATTGTGACCGGGATCAGCAGATTTTTAGAAGGCATAATATCTACCTTTACCAAGGTTGTTAGTTTAATATTGATACCTATAATAACCTTTTACTTTATTAGAGACAAAGACTATTTTGTAGGCAAACTCTATTCTATTATACCTAGAAGGCGAAGGGGAGAGGCTAGGGAGCTATTTATAGAGATAGATAGGGCTTTAGGCAAATTTATAAGAGGCAGGTTGTTGCTGGCCTTATACGTTGGTGTAGCTACTACCATATTACTATTAATTTTGAAGGTGGAGTTTGCTATCATAATAGGAATATTAACCGGGGTAGTGGATATAGTTCCATATTTTGGTCCTATGCTAGGCTTTATACCAGCTGTTCTATTTGCGTTTTTGAATAGTCCAGTGAAGGCTTTATGGGCGGCTATAATATTTATAGGGATTCAGTGGGTGGAGAACAATGTTTTAGCGCCTATAATAATTGGGGAGAGTATAGGTATACATCCTATAAGCATATTATTGGCGTTGGTAATAGGCGGAGGGGCATTTGGGATAGTTGGTATGATATTTTCTATACCGACAATTGTTGTATTGAAGATATTGTTTCAATTTTTTATGGGGAAGATAAGAAATATAGATCCACCGAAATGACTTAGACTTGCGTAAATTGACAAAAGTGCAGGTTTAAACTATAATCCAAATATAGGCAAAGTATGAACTCTTGTCCCTTAAAGAGGGACTTATTTTTATAGGGTTATTAAATATGAGAATACTGAAATAATATTTAGAGAGGTGCAGGATAGATGAAGGATATGGGTTTACACGAGCTAAGGGAGGAGTTTTTAAAATTTTTTGAGGAAAGGGATCATTTAGTGATGCCTAGTTTTTCGTTGGTCCCTAAGGATGATAAGAGCTTGTTGCTGATAAATTCTGGTATGGCACCATTGAAACCCTATTTTACCGGGGAAAAGACGCCGCCAAATAAGAGAGCAGCAACTTGCCAAAAATGTATTAGGACTGCGGATATTGAAAATGTAGGAAAGACTGCTAGACATGCTACTTTTTTTGAGATGTTGGGGAACTTTTCCTTTGGAGATTATTTTAAGAAGGAGGCCATTGAATGGTCTTGGGAATTATTGACGGATATATTGGAGATTCCAGAGGAAAATTTGTGGATATCGGTATATCTAGATGATGATGAGGCTTTTGAAATATGGAATAAGAATATAGGCGTGGATGAGAATAGGATAATACGTTTAGGTAAGGAACATAATTTTTGGGAGCTGGGGATTGGGCCATGTGGACCTTGTTCAGAAGTATATGTGGATAGGGGAGAGGAGTTTGGCTGTGATGATGAGAATTGTCAACCGGGTTGTGATTGTGATAGGTTTATTGAAATTTGGAATTTGGTGTTTACCCAATTTGATAAGGATGAGGATGGTAAATACCATCCCTTGGAACATCCCAATATAGATACGGGTATGGGGCTGGAGAGAATCGCCTATATAATACAAGGGGCTTCTAGCATATTTGATATCCGGGAGATTAAGGGGATAATGGATTATGTTGAAAAGATATCTGGAAAGGCATATAAGAGTGATCCTGAATGGGATGTATCTATAAGAATAATAGTGGATCATTGTAGAGCAACTACCTTTTTAGTCTCGGATGGAGTATTGCCCAGCAACGAGGGGAGAGGTTATATACTGAGGAGATTGATTAGAAGAGCTGCTAGACATGGCAAACTTCTAGGCATACAAGGTACATTTTTAAGTGATATTGTGGAAAGGGTAATAGAATCCTGGAAGGTTGCTTATCCTGAAATAGGGGAAAGGAAAGAGCAAATAAAAAAGGTAGTTAGGATAGAGGAGGAGCAGTTTCAAAAAACTATCCATCAGGGCATGAATATATTAGAAAGTTATATCGATTCCATGATGAATGAAGGTAAAAGCATCTTAAGTGGGGAGAGGGCGTTTAAACTGTATGATACTTACGGGTTTCCACTGGATTTGACCAAAGAGGTGCTGGAGGAAAAGGGCCTAAATGTGGATGAAGATGGTTTCAATGATCACATGAGGGAGCAAAGGGATAGGGCTAGAAAGGCCAGGGCGGCTATTATCGATTCAGGTTGGAAGGATAATGGGCATGCGGACCTATTTAAAGGTTATGAAACGGTATTTAGAGGCTATGAAACCGATAGCTTAGAAACCGAAATAATCGGTATAGTATCGGAGGATAGGACGGTTGAGACCATTGGAGAGGGGGAGGAAGGAGCTATATTTTTAATGGAGTCTCCCTTTTATGCTGAAAGTGGAGGGCAGGTGGGGGATAAAGGATATATAGAAGGCGATAGCTTTGAGGGTGTGGTTTTAGATACTCAATATTCTCAAGATGGGTCCATTATTCATTTTATAAAGGTAGAGGTTGGGGAGTTGAATGTTGGAGATAGGGTCTATGCCAAAGTGGATGGAGGACGGCGAAGAAAAATAATGAAGAATCATTCAGCCACCCATCTATTGCATAGAGCTTTGAAGGATGTTTTAGGTGAGCATGTAAACCAAGCTGGCTCAATAGTATTGGATAACAGGCTAAGATTTGACTTTACCCATTATGAGGCTGTAACAGAGGAAGAGCTAAAGAAAATAGAAAAATTGATAAATCAAAAAATACTAGATTCACTGGATGTAGATGTTATTGAAACCTCATTGGAAGAATCAGAAAAAATGGGTGTAATAGGCCTATTTGAAGATAAATATAAGGAAAAGGTTAGAGTGGTACAAATAGGCGATTATTCAAAGGAACTATGCGGTGGGATCCATGTGGATAATACGGGCAGTATTGGTTTGTTTAAAATAATATCGGAATCTAGCATCGCATCTGGAGTCAGAAGGATTGAAGCTATTACAGGCGAGGCTGTATACGAATATTTGAATAGTCTAGAGAGGGATATGGATAATATAAGCCATGCTTTAAAGACTAGCAGAAAGGATCTGGTGGATAGGGTTTATAGCATGATAGATGAGTTCAAAGAAAAGGATAAGGAAATTGAATCATTGAAATCTAAGATGGCTTCATCTATTGCAGATGATATACTAAACGCTAAAAAGGAAGTAGACGGTATAAATGTAATAACCTATAGCGTTGAGAATATGGACATGGATGGCCTAAGGAGATTAGGTGATGAGATAAGAAATGCTTTAGGATCTGGTGTGCTGGTGTTGGCTAGTGTAGCTGGTGATAAGGTGTTATTTGTCGCCATGGTTACTAAGGATATGGTAGATCAAGGTCTTCATGCTGGCAATATTGTACGAGAGGTTGCAAAGGTGGCTGGTGGTGGTGGAGGAGGTCGTCCAGATATAGCACAGGCTGGTGGAAAGGATCCTTCCAAGGTGGTAGAAGCGTTGGGTATTGTACCTTCATTGATAAGGTTGGAATAAATATTAGCCATATATGGCTAATATTTATTCCAATATTGTATAATATATATATGAGATGCACGGAGGTGTTCTAATGGGAAAGAATTTCAATGAAACTATGAAATTTGAACCGACCAAGGATGGGGTAAGCGAGACACAAAAGATAATATTTATGGTACATGATGCATTGAAGGAGAAGGGGTATGATCCAATAAACCAAATTATAGGCTATATATTATCGGGGGATCCAACTTATATAACTAGTCATAAAGAGGCTAGAAGTTTGATCAGAAAGATTGAACGAGACGAATTCTTAGAGGAGATATTAACCTACTATTTAAGGGGGCAGAGAGAAGGGGAAAAGAGTACTTAGGAGAGGACTTTGGGTGAGATTAAAGAGATTATTGTTAATGGCGGTTATAGTTTTAGTGGTAGTGATTTCTACATTTGAATATTCCTACGCTGAAGATGGTAGGAAGGTATATGTTATCGTCATAAACAAGCTCACCCTGCCAGATTTAGATCGGATGCCCAATATCCAAAGATTGATTGAAGAGGGAAGCATAGGATTGATGAATACCAGGGGGGTAAGTACTCATAATGGTGCTGAAAGTTTTGTTACCATAAACTCATCTGCCAAAACCTATGCCAATTCCAGTAGCAGTCGATTTTATAACCTAAGGGGTGAATTTTTAAAGATCTACAGAAATAGAACAGGAGATTTATATGAAAATTATGCTATTGGAAATATTGGAATTGGCGGGTTATATAATCAGAATGAAAATAATAAATATACCCCCTATATTGGAGCGCTAGGTGATTCATTGCACGATGCTGGGCATATAACTGCGGTGTTTGGAAATGCTGATACGGAGGAGGATATAGGTAGAAATTCAGCACTAATTGCCATGGATTCGAGGGGACTTATAGATCATGGCAATATAGACAATATACTACTTGAAGATATAGATTATCCTTATGGATTTAGAACAAACTATAGTAGGATATTGATGGAGATGGAGGGTATAAATCCGTATCCATCTTTGACGGTTATCGTAGAGCCTATTCAAATCACC
>DUNJ01000167.1 GCA_012839395.1 Tepidimicrobium sp. | reverse complement strand
TCTGGAAAGATGGAAAGTCAGTTAGTATCTAGCTTTGCTCTATATTATTTAATTGCAGTGAATAATTCAGGTTCAATTAATTTATTTTGCATATTAACTACTGCATCATATTGGGAGTCTAAATTCCCCATAAGCTTGAGAACAATTGGATTAAGTATTTCTACATAAGTTCTCTTAGTATTGGCCACAATGAGCGGAAATTTTAATTTATTACATAGTTTTATAATATCCGGGTGAATTTCCTTTATGAATAGATCGATATGACAAATAACCAACCCTGAGGCTTTTTTTTCACTTAATGCGGATATTACTATTTTTTGCATCTCTATATCCTGCATAATAGCATAGAATGATGTAATATATAGCTGATTTTTAAAAACCCAAGTCTTAATCTTTTCTTCAGCAACTTCCAACACAGTAGCACTAGTCACCTTGTTGTTTATCCCATCCACGCCAGCTACAATCTGTGCATCTTCTAATCCTCCAAAGCTTAAGATATCCTTAACAATCATATAATCATCCTTTTCAAATTAATATAAACAAAGAGATGCATTCTTGCCTCTAATATAATAAAATAATTTTCAATATTACTTAATCGCTACTATTTGATTAGCCGTTTTTACATTGTTGGTTGCTCTCTTCTCTGATTTTTATACAACATCGGGTATAATACCTACAATTTTTTATAGCAATAAATATCCAAAAAAGTTCAGTCCTCTATCCCGCTATTTCTTCCCTTTCTTTCCTCTATTCTCCTTCGAACCATACTGTCCAATTCCTCAGCTGCATTGTAGCCTAGCCCTTTCTGTCTGGTATTTCTGGCAGCTACCTCCACAATCATAGCTAGGTTTCGTCCTGGCAATACCGGTATTACAAGTTTTGGAACCTTCACCCCCAAAAGTTCCGTACACTCCTCATCCAGTCCAAGTCTTTCATATTCCCTATCTTCATCCCACAGCTCCAACTCGATTATTAAATCTATAAATTCACTATTCTTTACAGCCCCTACTCCATATAATCGTTCAATATTTAGTATTCCTATTCCTCTTACCTCCATAAAGTATCTAATTAGCTCCGGTGCCTCACCCTTTAAGGCCCCCCCTATCCTTTTTATGGAGACGGAGTCATCTGCCACCAATCGATGTCCTCTTTTAATCAATTCTAGTGCCGTTTCACTTTTGCCAACCCCCGATTTGCCGGTAATCAATATCCCCATTCCATAAACCTCCACCAGCACCCCATGGATGGTAATCCTAGGAGCCAATGCATAGTCTAAGTAATTGATCAATATGTTTATGAATTTGGTGGTAGCCAATTCGGTTCTCAATATGGTTCGATTGTATTTTTTAGCCAACTCCAATAGCTCCGGAAATACAGGCAAATTCCTAGATATAATCAGGGCAGGAATATCGTATGAAAACATCTGCCTTAATCTAGCTAACCGTATATCCGCTGGAAGGTTATTAGTATAATGCCATTCTATGGTACCTATTATCTGAATCCTCTCATGGGCAAAGTTTTTAAAATGCCCCGTCAACTGTAATCCAGGTCTATTCAATTCGCTGGCGGTTATTTTTACATTTTCCACCCCTTCTGCCCTATATATTACCTCTACATTTAAATCCTCAATCAACTTATCCAGGGTTACAGTAGTATGATCCCCATCCCCCATATCAGTATAGCTCATCGATATCATCCACTCCTATCTCTTCTAAAATGATGGTATAATTCCTCGGCCACCCTCCTGTTCATGCTCTTCACCTTAGCCAGCTCCTCGATATCCGCATTCTTTATATTGTCTATGGTGCAAAAATGCTTAAGGAGCTCCCTCTTCCTCTTATCCCCTATTCCCTTTACATCGTCCAATTCGGATCTAAATAGTTTTTTCCCCCTTAAACTCCTATGGTAGGATATTGCAAATCTGTGGGCCTCCTCCTGAATGCTGTATATAAGCCTAAACCCAGTGCTATTTCCATCTAACCTTATCTCCCTACCATCGTATATAATTCCCCTAGTTTTGTGGAAATCGTCCTTCACAAGTCCACATACTGGGATAGACAAGTCCAATTTCTCCAACACCTTTAGTGCTGCATTTACCTGTCCTTTGCCTCCATCCACCATTATTAGATCTGGAAAGATGGAAAATCCCTGAACACTTATCTTTTTTTCCTCCATCATGGCCTTTTCCTCTAATCCCCTGCGAAAACGCCTCTCCACTATCTCCTCCATACTCCTGTAATCATCGGGGGTTGTAGTAGATTTGATTTTAAATCTTCTATAATCGCTCTTCTTAGGCTTTCCCCTTTCAAATACCACCATGGATCCCACAGAGGCTACTCCAGATATATTGGATATATCATAGGCCTCAATTCTTAAGGGCAGCTCTTCCAGTTCCAACGCTTCTTTTATCTGCTCCAAGGCTTCCTCGTCCTTCCTCTTCTCCCTCAATAGCCTATCACCATATTGTTCCATCATATCCATTGCGTTCTTCTTCACCATGCCCATTAGCTGGGACTTTTCCCCTCTCTTTGGGATTCTTATGGTTACCTTAGACCCCCTCTTGTTGGATAACCATTGGGATATGGTTTCCATATCGTCTATCTCCTCTTCTATAAATATCTCCTTAGGTACATAAGCGGTACCTAAATAGAACTGCTTTACAAAGGAGCTTAATATATCCTTTTTCTCTTCTTTGAAGGTATCGGATATTATAAAATGTTCCCTACCTATTATCTTGCCTCCCCTTATAAAGAACACCTGGATGCATACCTGCTCAACCCCTCGAGCCATCCCTATTATATCCTGATCTATTATCCTAGATCCCACCATCTTCTGCTTCTCTAATATTATCTTTAGCGAGTTTATTTGATCCCTGTATCTTGCAGCATTTTCAAAATCCAATTCTTTGGAGGCCTTATTCATCTTCTCCTCTATCTTCTTTATTAGCCCATCTTCTCTACCATTTAAAAACATTATTATCTCATCTATCATATCCATGTACTTCTTTTCATCTACATTACCTTGACAAGGCCCTAAACATCTTCCTATATAATAATTGAGACATGGCCTCCTTTTTCCCATATCCTTGGTTATATCTCGGTTGCAAGTCCTTATGGGATATAAATTTCTTATTATGTCTATGGTATCATTTACAGCGTATACACTTGGATAAGGACCAAAATACTTAGCTCCATCCTTTATCACACGCCTAGTCTTTATCACCCTGGGATACTTTTCATTGGTAGTTACCTTTATATATGGATATTGCTTATCATCTCTCAGCAATATATTGTATTTTGGCCTATGCTTTTTGATGAGGTTAGATTCCAATATCAGCGCCTCTACCTCATTATCCACTATTATATATTCAAATTCATATATATGCTTGATCAAGGCATTTACCTTAGGTGGGTTGTTTCTGGAGGATTGAAAATATTGCCTTACCCTATTCTTTAAGGATACAGCCTTTCCCACATATATTATCTCTCCATCTTTATCCTTCATCATATATACTCCAGGTTCATCTGGAAGTTTTTTTAACTCTTCGTCTATATTGAACATAAAATCACCTTTCAATATTTTATCCACAAAGATATGATATCATAATGCGGGGGAAATTATAAATATTATTTTATCAATGATAATTTCCGAACCTAAAGACGAATATCTTGTCCGTGTAAACTTTTTTATCCCGGGTATTATATTTATAGATTCTGCAATATCATGCATATTATGGAAGGGAGGAATTTATAATGAATAAAACCAAAATTGAAGCTAGTTTAAAGGGAAATATGGGATTTGAAATGGAATTGGATGGCCATAATTTCATTATCGATGCAGCAGAAGAAATCGGCGGCAACGATTTAGGACCCCGTCCTAAGCAGCTCCTTTTAGCAGGATTGATCGGTTGCACCGGTATAGATGTGATGTCCATGTTGAAGAAGATGAAGGTGGAACTGGATGATCTTAAAATCCAGGTAGAGGCTGATAATACGGAGGAACATCCTAAGGTATATAAGGATATACATTTAACCTATATATTCAAAGGAAAGGATCTGCCACGTCATAATATAGAAAAGGCCGTCACCCTATCCCAAGAAAGATACTGCGGTGTTTCTGCAATGCTAAAGAAGGCTACATCTATTACTTATGATATAATCATCCGGGAAAGTGATGGATAGGATATAAGTAAGGCCAGCGGGTTTTTTACTATTAGGCCCACTGGCTTTGTTTACTTGCCATTAATTTTTCTTTATGAGCCTCGCATCATTTAAGAATTTATACTAATTGTTTGGCAAGGAAATTTCTAATTGAACAACTACACACCAATTTAGCATAGGTTGTTAAAATCTCTATATACTCCTAGTCCGTTCATCCAGCCATTTCTTTTCATTATCATTCAAATATGGAGAGAGCTTATCATATACCTCTTGATGATAAACATTTAGCCATACTCTTTCCTCTTTAGTAAGAAGCTCAACATCGATGCCATCTAGGTCTATTGGGCAATAGGATATGGTTTCAAATCTCATAAATTTCCCCGATTCCGTCTCTATATCTTCATCTACTACAACTACATTCTCAATCCTTATTCCATGCTTGCCTTCCTTATAGACTCCGGGTTCTATTGTAACTATCATTCCCTTTTCCAATTTTACATCGTTCAATACGGGGGATATCCTATGGGGGCCTTCGTGGACATTTAATAGAAATCCTATCCCGTGCCCAGTGCCCGATTTATAGTCCAACCCTTCCTGCCATAGGGGATAGCGAGCCAATATATCTAAATGGGTTCCCGTTGCGCCGTATAGGAATCTAGCGTTGATCAAATTGATGTGTCCCTTCAAGGTCAAGGTATAATCCCTTTTCTCCTCCTCCGTTATATTTCCCAACACTATTGTTCTGGTTATGTCCGTAGTGCCATCATAGTATTGGCCGCCAGAGTCCACTAAGAACATACCCTCTCTTTTCAGCTCATAATTGGAATCCTCATCTGCGCTATAGTGCATCATAGCTGCATTCTCCCTGTAGGCTGCTATCGTATCGAAACTAGGCCCTATAAAGCCTTCTTGTTCCCTCCTAAATTCTTCTAACTTCTCAGCTGCTGATATCTCGGTAATAGGCCTATTCCCCACATTTTTATCCAGCCAGTATAGAAACTTGACCAATGCTACTCCATCCTTTATATAGGCATTCCTCTGATTTTTAAGCTCCACTTCATTCTTTATAGCCTTCATCTCCGTGGTTATATTGGTGCCTTCCACTTTCTGGCACTCCTCTGGTATTGCCTTATATAGCCAGCTATTTATCCTGGATGGGTCTAAAAATATTCTACATCCTGGTTTAATGGACTTAACATAATCTATAATATCCTCATAATCCCTAATCCTTATTCCATTCTCCGATAGATGGGATTCTACCTCCCCAGATATCTTCTTCCCGTCCACAAATAGCAAGGCTTCCCCCTTGGATATCAAGCCATAGGATATTACCACAGGGTTATTAGCTATATCCCTTCCCCGTATATTATATGCCCAGGCTATATCATCTAAGCTACCCAATAAAAAATAATCCACATCCCTCTTATCCATCTCATCCCTTATTTCCTCTATCTTGTCCTTGGCTGTCTTACCTGTATACCTTATATTATGTACAAATACCTCCCCCATAGGTTCTTCTGGCCTATCCTTCCATAGCATTCCAACTAAATCGTATTCGTCCACCATTTCAACGTTCTTATTCTCTAATTGCTTTTCTAGCTTTTTTACATCGGATTGGGGAAATACCCTGCCATCAAAGCCTAGCACATCTCCTTCATTTAAGTTATCCCTCAGCCATTCCATATAGGTAGGGAACCCCGGAATACCCATCTTAAACAGCTCTATGCGGCTACCCTTCAATTCCGACTCTGCCTGCACAAAGTATCTACCATCGGTCCATAGTATTGCCCTATCTTCCGTTATAACGACAGTTCCTGCTGAACCTGTAAAGCCAGAAATCCAAACCCTAGTCCTGTAGTAATCCGCTAAGTATTCGCTCTGATGTGGATCATAGCTAGGCACTATATAGGCTGAAATCTCCTTGTCCCTCATTAAGCCCCTTAGCGCTTCAATTCTATCCTCTATTTTCAAATCCATTACCTCCTTATGCTATTCAACTATCCACCGCATATAGTCCCGTTATACTTATTATTTTATTATACAATAAGGAAATATAATTGCTAGTAAAAGAGGCCATTCTAAGATAGACAATCCATCTTAAAATAGCCCTTTTGAATATACTATCGATATATCAAGGTGCCACTTTTTCCTTCCAAGGCCCCCTTAACTCCTTCTATAGAGGATATTATGGCACGCCTTCCCTCTTTGGATTCCACAAAGTCTATAGCTGCCCTTATCTTAGGTAGCATACTACCTGGTGCAAAATGGCCTTCCTCTATATATTTATAGGCCTCTTCCACTGTTATCCTTTCCAGATCCATCTGATCTGGCTTCCCAAAGTTTATGGCTACCCTATCTACTGCAGTTAATATAAATAGGTAGTCTGCATCGATTAGCTCTGCCATAAGTTCTCCTGCAAAATCTTTATCCACAACGGCATCCACTCCAACCATGGAATCCCCCTTCATAGCCACTGGAATTCCACCTCCACCAACAGCTATAACGGTGTATCCGTTGTCCAATAGAGTTTTCACCGATTCCTTTTCCACTATATCTATAGGCTTAGGGGATGGCACCGCCCTTCTATATCCCCTATTGGAGTCTTTCATCATGATATAGTTCTTTTGGCGACCTACCTCCTCTGCTTCTTCCTTGGTATAGAATCTACCGATAGGTTTATCTGGATTGTTAAACGCCTCATCCTCTTTATCCACTACAACTTGGGTTATAAGACTTACCACTTTCTTATCTATACCTCGCTTATTCAATTCCATATTCATCCTATTTTGTAGATGATAGCCTATATAACCTTGACTCATAGCTGTGCATTCTGGAAGAGGCATCTGCTCCTTCTCTAAAGCTACACTTATCATGCCCACCTGGGGCCCATTCCCATGGGCTATCACGACCTCATGCCCCCCTTCTATTAAATCCGCTATATGTCTTGAGGTCTCTCCTATTATCTCCATCTGCTCCCTAGGATTATCGCCTAATGCATTTCCACCTAAAGCTATTAGAATTCTACTCATAATCTACCCCCCATAAACTTCATCAAATTCCTTTATCGCCTTAGTAAAGCAGTCCATAGGTGGAGTTACCAATCCTGCTCCCACCTGCCCTATCCCAGCAGTCCTATGAGCCATACCAGTATTTATTATGGGCAATATACCGGTGTCTATAACCTTCAATAGATCTATCCCTATTGCAGAGCCTCTAAAGTCCAAGGTGGGGATGGAAAAGTTGTTGTTTTCTGCAGTGGTTATTCGATACATCTTTTCGCTATATTCTATTGCATCTTTAACGGTTCCACCGACAAATTGGACTATTGCGGGAGCCCCGCCCATCATGAATCCCCCTATCCCATAGGTTTCGGTTATAGCTGAATCCCCTATATCTGGGTTTGCATCTTCTTCCTTATAACCTGGGAACATCAATCCTTCTATCATATTTGCAGGCCCTGTAAACCATTTGTCCTTGCCTAGCCCGCTCACCTTGATTCCAAATTCTACTCCATTTCTAGCCATGGTAGTGACTATAGTGGAATGTTCTATACCCATAGCTGCATCGGTGGCTGCTTTACATGCTGGCATCGATAGGTTTAGGAAATAGTGTTCATTTTCCTTGATGAATTTCAATATTCTCTTTATTATACTCATTTTGACCCCCGTTTCCAATATATAGGAGGTTATTTCTCTAAAAAACAGACTTGTAGCGGCTTTATTTCTGTTATGACATTCATCTCCCATATGAACCGCTTGGGATATTAAAGATTTTATATCTATTCCATCTTCCACTAGGCTTAATGCCTTTTTCAATACAGGAGCAAATTCTTTCTCTATCCACTTAAGCCTTTGGATTACCTCATCGCTAAAGGCGCCATACCTCAATACCTTCCCCAAGCCCTCGTTTATGGTGCAATAGCTATAATTATCATATGTCCTGTTATGCACCACATGAACCGGCATGGAAGGAGATATTATTCCAGCCATAGGTCCTACTGCCGAGTGCTCATGACATGGAGCAAATTCTATCTTCCCCGATTCTACTAGCTTCACCGCACTATCCTCATCTTCTGCCAATCCTTCATATATCAATGCTCCTATTATTGCTCCCTTCATAGGCCCTGCCATCCTATCCCATTGGATAGGGGGGCCGGAATGAAGTATTAGATTGGGCTTCATTCCGGGAATTACATCTAACGCCCTATCAACATCTACTAGGATTGGATGGGCATTTATCATAATATCTACTGCTTTTTTATTGGCCAATATGACCTTTTCATCGGATGAAAACCTATCCAATATATTCAATAGCTCAATATCCCCACCAGCTGGCGGCTCCCAATCTATATCTACTACTTTTTGCCCTTGTAATTCAAGGTCCTCCTTAAACTTACTAGTACCTATATTTAATATATTCAATTCCCTTCCAAATATATTATTAATCCCCATCTCATTACCTCCATATAGATTAATAGTCTAATTCAATAGCTCAATAACCATATTTACCGCTTCCACATTGCTATTGGCTACTATTATCCCGTTTTTCTCTAGCATCTTCCTTTGCTTTCCATAGTCCTGTCTATCCATATCGGTTCCGCAAATATATGCAACAAAGGCTATATTTCTACCATTGGATTTTGCAATATCCCTTGCCTTATCTATGGATTCCAAAGTTTTTCCCACTGGATCCTCGTGGGCCCCATAGCCTAGTACAAAATCCAATAGTATAACTCCTACTTCCCCATCCTCCGCTTCTTCCACTATCTTCATATTCCTAAGGGTGGGATCGATCATCGGGTGGGGTCTACCAGCTGTAAATTCATCCTCTCCTAGATCCAATAGCACATTACCAGTATAATTATGGATATCCTCCAACATTTCCTGCCCCCGCTCAGCCACATTGCTTTTGATACTGTTAAAGGAATCCCTTGCTATGGACAAGGCCTCGGTACAAAGGGTTCCGCCACAATATAAACCTCGGAAGTATTTTTGAGATTTCTTCAAGGTCTCTTTGATTTCTGCTACCTTCTCAGCTGGATCTCCTGCATCTCGATCTGTTTTTCCACCTGTTCCTGATAACTTTACAGCCGTAATGGCTGCATCGTAGAGGGTATGAACAAATGAAACATCTGCAAGCTGTTCATTTTCCTCTTCCCCATCTAGGAAGCATATTACCACCGGCTTATCTATATCCTTAACTTCATCCAGCATCTTAGCCTCAACTTCCTCAGCTGGTGGTTTTGATACCAATACTATTACATCGGTATCATCATCCTTATTTAGCGCTTTCAAACCCTCCAACATCATTATTCCACCTATATCCCTGTGGAGATCCCTACCTCCAGTTCCTATAGCTTGGGATATACCTCCCCCATGCCTATGAATCTGTACCATTATCTCCTGCATACCGGTACCGGAAGCGCCTACAATTCCAATATTTCCTTTCCTTACCTCGTTGGCAAAGCATAGCCCAATGTTATTTATTGAAGCAGTACCACAATCGGGACCCATAACCAATAATCCCTTCTCCCGTCCCATCTCCTTCAATTTCCTTTCATCTTCAATTTCCACATTATCGCTAAAGAGCATAACGTGCATATCATTTTCCAAGGCAATCCTAGCTTCTCTTGCTGCATACATGCCCGGCACCGATATCACCGCAACATTGGCATCTATATCTCCAACTGCTTCATCGATGCTCCTATATTTCTTTTCTACACCTTGGGTCCTACCCTGCCTGCTGGAACCCAATAGTTCCTCCACCAGCCTTATAGCTTCTTCATAACTATTTCTATCAGCAGCCGATATGGCTATTATAAGATCGTTATTCCCCGCTGCTTCTGATTCATCGGTGGCAAGGCCTACATTTCTTAGCAACTCCTTATTCATTTCGGTTCCCATGGAGATCACCGCCTCCAATACCCCATCGACGCCTAATACCTTGCTAGATAGGGACATCAATGTAACAGAATCATAATATGAATTCTCCTTAACCAATGTTTTTTTCATCGTATAACCTCCAATTTTTTCTATCTAATATGAAATGGAATGCTATTGCTATTCCAATGGATATATCCATTCCTGAAGTAGAGCCTATCTTAAGCATGTTTTCATAGGAATGTAGAAAATCATCCCTATCGGTTTTAAAAAAGGCTTGTGTAAATTTCAATATATATTCTCTGGCCTGCCCTTTCATAGCAGCACGTATCATTTGTTTGCTTACATCCGTAGTGGATATGCTCCCAATATGGATTAGTTTCCCTATGCTATTAAAAGCATAATTAGCACATTCCATATCCACCGACCTTAATGCTGTTAAAAATCCCACCAAAAAATCATCTCCAGACGGGGTCAAGCCCAAACCAAAACCTATCAATCTATTTAAATGCTCCACCTTAATATCGTATTCATATACTCCATATATAAAATCTACTATCCTGTTAGATAATTCCTTTTCCATAAAATTGGGGTTTATAATATCTTCACCCAATATACTCTTCAAGTAGAAATACTTAGCTCCACCTGTGCCACCGCAGTTCAATATCAGTTTGTTGAAGTATTCAATATTGCTTGCAATGACCATAGGATCCAATTCTTTTTTTTCGATATAGCTACCGGTCCATAATCCATATTCCAATATCTCTATAAATAATACATTTCCCACAATCAATCCATTGCCATTTCTATATACTCCATCATGTTCAAAATTCAAATCCTTAAAATGAATAGAACTATCTATCCTCAAGGTATAAGGAGCGTTGTCTACCTCCTTCACCCCAATGGAAAACATATTTCCCTCCCCATCCAAAAAATTTATAACCTTTTTAAATACGCTGTGTATTTGACCAGCCTTTGCTCCATCTTGTAAACCTTTGAACATATCTATAAAATAACGATCATAAGATAGGCTATCCATTGAGTCACCGCCTTATCGCCATACCATAGACTGGTTCGATAAAATCGAGGGATGAAGCAGCCATCCCTCAATTTTATCCTATACTACTATGGTGGCAATGATTATAACCAATATCAATGCACCTATTATATATCTGAGGTTTGCTCTTATAACATCCATTACATCTGTCTCAAACCCCTTCCCCAACGCTATTACGTTTATCTGTACTGGGCTTACCTGAGTTCCCAACCCTACCGCTATAGCTACAAAGCCCATGGCCTCCGATGGAAGGCCTAGTGCAGATAAAGTTGGTAGGGTCAAGGTTAATACCCCTGCTGCAAAAGCCCCAGAAGGTATAGCTATTAAAAACGCCAATACCATTGCTGTCGGAAGAACGATTCCCTCTGGAACCCTATTTGCTATGGCTGCTAATTCCTCAAATGTTCCAATTTCTGCAATCATATTTATAAAAGCCAGGAACATACCCACTCCAAACAAAGTGGTCAGTATAAACCTGGAACCATCTATCAATGCCTCGCTAGTCTCACTGCTATCAAGAGGGGTCAATAGTACAGTCAATGCTGCAGTAAATATGATAGTCGTAGCCGGTGAAATCAGATTTATACCTATAGCATCGTTTATGCTACTTCCCGCTACCACCATCAACAACAGAGCTATTGAAGGCAGAGACCGCTTCAACAATGTTCCACTGCTTACATCATCGCTCTCCTCTTCCCTAGCATCTTCTTTATCCTCTATTAAAGCACCTTTCCTATATACTCCATATATGGCTAAAGCTGCGCCTAATATATAGAACAATACGGTGTAAGGCCTCATGGCAATTGCATGAGCTACCACATCTGCTCCAGCACTTTCAGCAGCAAGTGCCGTCTCCGTAGAAGCCGGCGAGGTTGTAAAGCCTACTGCCGATACTATGGCCATTCCAGCTATAACCTCAGGAATTGCTCCCACCGCCACTGCAATCAATGGGGCCGTTACCATGGTGTTTCCTGCTCCCATCCCTGCCATATAGGTTGCAAAGCCTTGAATCAATACTACAATACCAGCCAATATGCTTACATTTCCTCTTAAGCCCCTTTTAGCTAACTCTACCAAGGAGCTGATACTGCCTGCCTCCGATACCATTACAGCGGCTGCTGCATACAGTATCGGTATGGTTATGCTTAGCATATTGGCAACTCCATCTATAAACATTCCGGATGCAGTGCCTATATCAATCCTTCCTATTATCATAGCTATTATGCCACCTACAAGCCCTGCCAGTAGCATATGCTTTCTCATAAATAGAAGGGCTAGTATTGCTGCTACCGGTATCAGTTTTATTATTAAGCTCATATCCTAACCTCCTTATATAATATATTTGGCATCGCCTTTATAGGCGTTGCAACAATAAAATCACTTTATTCTTTCCTACGCAACTTTCCATCCTCAAAATATCCATATAGGCCCGATTGGGATATGATAGCCCCAGGTTTGGATACTGCATCCAGCATTATGAAATTGGCCCTATTGCCCACCTTGAGATTTTTGTTGAATCCAAAGGCCTCCATAGGTAGATGGGATACCATATCAAATAAATTTTTCAAATTCTCCTCCCCACCCATATGAGCACCGTGGGCTGTGATAAGCGCTATTTCCAATAGGTTTGCATTCCCAAAAGGGTTGAACGCATCTCTGACATTATCCGATGCTATGAATACATCTACATCCTGTTCGATCATATACTTTATGGGGGTAATTCCCCGCCTTATATTCCTAGTATCCCCTCTGCCCTGTAAATATAGGTTTGTAGATGGCAGGGATATAATATTTAAGCTTGCCTCCTTTACCAGCTCCAATATGGGGAGTATATCCTCCTTTTCGTTGGCTGCTAAGCTGCAGCAATGGCCTGCACTAACTCTTCCAATGTAACCGTTTTTCACCGCCATATTAGCTAAATCCCTTAAGGTTAAAGATTTAGGATCATCTGTTTCGTCTATATGCATATCTATATCTAGGTCATGCTTTAATGCCAAATCGAATATCATACTAATATGTTCAACCGGGTTTTCCTCCCTGGCAGGTATGCCTCCAACAATATCCGCCCCCATCTCAACGGCCTCCCTTAGATAGTGAAATGCTTCTTCCTTATCCACTACTCCTTCCTGAGGAAAGGCCACTATCTGCATCTCCACCTTATCCTTCCATTCTTCTCTTATCTCCATAAGGGCTTGGAGTGAATTTAGCTTTATTATATGGTCCACATCCACATGAGTCCTTATATATCTAGTTCCATTTCCATATGCCTTTTCCAATACCCTATTTGCCCTATCCTTTATATCCTCCATGCTCATTTTAGGCTTATATTCCCCCATGATCCTTATGGCTTCATCTAGGGTTCCACTCCTATTGGCTATCCTTTCATTTATAAGGGCCTTATCCAGATGCATGTGGGCATCTACAAAACCGTCCAATACCAACCGATTTTCTAAATCTATTATCTCTACATCTAAGCCATTTGCTTTTATGTTTTCCCCTATCCTCTCGATTTTGCCACCTTTAATATAGATATCTTTTATCTCATCTAGGGAGGCTATCCTCCCGTTTTTTAAAATATAATCCATATCCGTCCTCCCAACTATTATTTTCGCTTTGTAAACTTAAATGAAATTTGAGGACTCCAATCCTCTATGGTACAATGTTTTTGCAAGAAAACAAATACCTCCCAGAAAGGATGAAGTCCTCATGCAAAAAATTGTACCAATAAAATGCCCAAAATGCAATAATAAAGATTCTTTTTATCGCTATGGCAAAGATAAAGATGGTTATCAAAAGTATCTTTGCCGTAAGTGTAATCAC
>DUNJ01000166.1 GCA_012839395.1 Tepidimicrobium sp. | reverse complement strand
TGCAGTTTTTGAAGAATATGAGAAATTTTTAATAGCAGAGTGATCAAGGGTCGCAAGACCCTTTTTTACTGTTAACGGGATTTAACAGGGGAAAATGCACATAATTGAGGAAATTATGGATTTAATGTAGACATATATAATAAATAGGTTAAAATATAATTTGGATCGATAAATATAAAACGAGGTGTTGTTATGAATATTTCTATAATACTAGCGGCGGGCGAGGGGACGAGGATGAAATCTAGCGTACCAAAGGTATTACATAAGGTATGTGGTAAACCTATATTAAGCTATATAATAGATGCAAGTAGAAATGCTAATATCGATAAAAATTATGTAGTGGTTGGACATGGTAGCGACGAAGTAATGGAGGAGCTGGCAGAGGATGATGTATTTTTTAGAATTCAACCTATAGGCGAGGGTTGTCCTTATGGTACTGGGTATGCCGTGATGCAAGCTATGGATGATATAGAAGATGATTGCAATGTAGTAATATTATGCGGAGATACCCCTTTAATAACGGATAGTACTATAAAGGAACTATTGAATTATCATCAGAAGAACGGGTATGATGGAACTGTATTAACCGCCGTATTGGATGATCCTTCGGGATATGGAAGAATAATTAGGGATGAAGACGATAACTTACTTGAAATAATCGAGGATAGGGATGCCACGGAAGAGGAGAAAGCTATTAAAGAGATCAATTCGGGTATATATTGTATTAATGGAAAGTTATTGAAGGATGCATTAGGCAAGATAGACAATAAAAATATTCAAGGGGAATATTATATAACAGATGTGATTAAAATCTTAAGAGAAGGGGGCAGAAGGATAGGAGCTTGTATAATAGGAGATTCCAGGGAGATTCACGGGGTAAATTCTAGGGTGCAGTTAGCATTTTGTGAAAAGATAATGAAAGATAGAATTAACCAAACTCACATGTTAGAAGGCGTTACCATAATAGATCCAGAAAATACTTATATAGAAAATGGAGTAAGCATAGGAAGGGATAGCATAATATATCCGGGGGTTGTAATAAGTGGTAATAGCACTATAGGAAGGGATTGTATTATAGGTGAAAATACAAGGATAGAGAATTGCACAATAGAGGATAGGGTGGAAATTTATTCATCTACTATAGAAGAAAGCATAATAGGAGAAAGATGTACCATAGGTCCCTATGCACATATAAGACCTGATAGTAGATTGGGAAGGGATATAAGAATTGGAAACTTTGTAGAGATTAAGAATTCTGTGCTTGGAGATGGAACGAAGGCAGCTCATCTAGCTTATATAGGTGATGCGGATGTGGGTAAAAATGTAAATATAGGTTGTGGAGTCATCTTTGTAAACTACGATGGGGAGACAAAGGCCAGAACTACCGTTGAAGATAATGCATTCATCGGTAGCAACTCCAATTTAATTGCGCCGGTGATTGTTAGAAAGAGGGGCTATGTAGCCGCTGGTTCGACTATTACCGATGAAGTAGAGGAAGGTTGCTTATCCATAGCAAGAGCGAGGCAGGTTAATAAATATGGATGGGTAGATGAAAGACAACGGAGGGACGGGAAATAAACTATAGGAGGAGTCTGTGAATGGATTTAATGAGAGAGAATATTAAAGTGTTTTCCGGGAATGCCAACAAGGAGTTGACGAAGGATATATGCGATGAGTTAGATATATCCTTGGGCAACTGCGAGGTGGGTAAGTTTAGTGATGGGGAAATATTTGTAAATATAGCTGAAACCGTTAGGGGAAGGGATGTATTTATTATTCAACCTACATGTAGCCCTGTAAACGATAATATAATGGAAGTACTAATACTTATAGATGCATTTAAAAGGGCCTCCGCGGGAAGGATAAATGCTGTAATACCCTATTATGGCTATGCTAGACAGGATAGGAAAACCAAGGCCCGAGAACCCATTACGGCTAAATTGATTGCAGATTTATTGACAGTAGCTGGTATAGATAGGGTGGTAAGTATGGACTTGCATGCTGGTCAGATTCAAGGATATTTTGATATTCCTGTGGATCACCTATCAGGTGTGCCAATTCTAGCAGAATATTTTAAAAATATTGTAAATAGGGACACTGTAGTGGTATCTCCTGACTTAGGCGGTGTAACTAGAGCGAGGAATTTTGCCAACTTATTGGATCTACCTATAGCTATAATAGAAAAGAGGAGACCAAAGGCTAATGTATCCGAGGTTATGAATGTAATAGGGGATATTGAGAATAAGAATGTGGTAATAGTCGATGATATAATAGATACAGCTGGAACTATAACAAAGGCGGCCCAGGTGTTAAAGACCTTTGGAGCCAAAGCCGTATATGCATGTGCAACTCATGCGGTGTTATCGGGTCCTGCTATTGAGAGGATAGATGATTCCGTAATTGAAAAGTTTATCGTAACCAATACCATTCCCTTATCTAAAGAGGGGGAGAGCGATAAGATAGAAGTGGTAAGTGTAGCTCCAATATTTGCTGAGGCAATAAAGCGAATTCATTATAATAAATCTGTGAGCATGCTATTCGATTGATTTAGGGATGTGATACATTGTTTATAGTAATTGGATTAGGAAATCCAGGTAGAGATTATGTGAACACTAGGCATAATATTGGGTTTGATATAGTAGATATATTGGCTGAAAATAATGGGATTACTATGAATAGGATAAAATTTAATTCCATATATGGAGAGGGTGTCATAGGTGGAGAAAAGGTAATACTTATAAAACCTCAAACATATATGAATAATAGTGGTAGGGCGGTATTGGATTGGTACAACTTCTATAAGCTGCCCCTTAAGAATATAATAGTCGTAGTGGACGATGTGGATATAGACTTTGGGACTATTAGGATAAGGAGAAAAGGGAGCGCTGGTTCTCATAACGGATTAAAATCTATAATATATAATTTAAAATCAGAAGACTTTGCCAGAGTAAAAATTGGGATCGGCGATAAAAAAGAAGGACAAGATCTAGCCAGTTTTGTCCTAGGTAGATTTTCCAAGGAGGAAAGGGAAACAATAGATTTGGCAGCGGCAAGGGCTGGACTAGCAATAGAGAGTATTATAGAACACGGTATAGAGAAGGCTATGAATGAATTTAATTAGGGAGCAGTGGGATTGAGGAATGGGCTAGCTTGAAAGATATATTTGAGGGGCTGGTAAAGTGAAAAATATGTTTATTGGGCCATTAAAGAATTCCGAATCTTATACAAGACTGGTAGATGAAGTATCAAAAGGAACGAGCCCTATATCAACCTATGGGATTATAGAAGAGAACATAGGGCATATTAGCTATGCTCTAAATCGAAATTTTAAACGGCAAATCTTAATAATAACCTATGATGATATGAGGGCTAGGAGAATATACGAAGGTATTAAGAATTTTGATGAAGATATGGCGATGTTGTTTCCTACTAGAGAGTTACTTTTCTATAAGGTTGACGCTATAAGTACAGAAATAAACAACCAAAGGCTTAGGGTGCTTTCCCGATTGATGCAGGGGGAGCCTTTAATTGTGGTGGCTAGTATCGAGTCTATATTGAATAAGCTAATTGATCCTGATATATTTAAGGATCATATGATAAATATTGAAGTGGGTGATACCCTTGAATTGGATGATTTGAGTGAGGCCCTGGTATCTTGTGGTTATGAAAGAGAAAGCATGGTGGAAGGAGTAGGGCAATTCAGTATCAGGGGTGGAATAATGGATTTCTTTGCACCTGATAGCGATAACCCCTATAGGGTAGAACTGTTCGATGATGAAGTAGACTCTATAAGAACTTTCGATATTGGAACACAGAGATCCCTTAATATGCTGCAATCGATCTACACCGTTCCGGTTAAAGAGGTATTTGTTCTAGATGATTTTAAGGAACATGTCATAGAAAACATGAGGGAACATTTGAGGAGGACTATTGATAGGTTGGATAGAGGTTCCGAGTTAAGACAGAACCTAGAGGATAAATTTGGAGCTTATATAGAAGAATTAGGCGAGGGCCTACATATTTCAAATATGGATATGATAGTACCCTATATGGCAGATGAATATTTATCTAGCCTATTAGGGTACTTTGAATCAGATAGTATAGTAATATTGGATGAACCTAAGAGAATAGAGGATAGGATGCAAGGTATTGAGAAGCAATTTATGCTCGATTATGAGCATCTACTTGAGTTAGGGGAAGTATTGCCCCAGCATGGGAAAATCATCTATGGACATAGCTACATTAAGGATGAGGTTAAGAAAAAGATAACCGTGGCTAATACCGCATTGTTAAAGGCAGGTTTTAATGTTAAGCCGCGGGTCACCATAAAGTTTTTATCCAAACCTATGCAATCCTTCCATAATAAAATGGAAATTTTAAAAGAGGAACTGGAACATTATAGATATAGAGGATATAAGGTCATAATATTTACTGGGACTGAGGAAAGGGGAAAGAAACTGGAAAAAACATTGATGGATTTAGGGGTGGAATCTATATATGTGGAGGATTCTAACAGGGATATAAGATCTAGCCAGATATTTATAACCCCCGGTAGTATAAAGACTGGGTTTGAATATACGGATATCAAATTTGCGTTTATTGGTGAAAGGGAGATCTATAGTTCGGTTAAGGGGAGGGCAAAGAGAAAGAAAAGAAAAGTTAAGGAAGATGCAGTTAGCTTTTCAGAATTAAACCCTGGGGATTATGTGGTCCATGAAAACCATGGTATAGGTCGATACGAGGGAATTGAACAGCTAGATATCCAGGGTATAAAAAAGGATTATTTAACTATTAGTTATCAAGGAAATGATAAATTATATGTTCCAGTAGATCAGCTGGATCTGTTGCAAAGATATACGGGGTCTGAGTCTGATAAGCCTAAAATCAATAGATTGAGCAGCCCAGAATGGGCCAGAACAAAGCAGAGGGTAAAAAAGGCTGTAGAGAATATGGCTAAGGATCTATTAGAGCTATATGCTAAAAGGGAAAGCCTTAAAGGGCATTCATTTTCCAAGGATACACTATGGCAAAGCCAGTTTGAAGATACGTTTCCCTATGAGGAAACTGAATCTCAGATAAGAAGTGTGGAAGAGATCAAGGAGGACATGGAAAAAAGCAGGCCTATGGATAGGCTTTTATGTGGGGATGTGGGATATGGAAAGACAGAGGTGGCATTGAGAGCTGCATTCAAGGCGGTAATGGATGGAAAACAGGTGGCTTTTTTGGTACCCACAACTATATTAGCCCAACAGCACTATAACACGATTATAGATAGATTTGCTAATTTCCCAATAAATGTGGGGATGCTGAGTAGATTTAGGACTGCTAAGGAACAGAAAAAGACCGTGGATGGATTGAGAAAGGGAACTATAGACATTGTTGTGGGAACCCATAGGTTGTTGTCTAAGGATATTGCCTTTAACGATCTTGGATTACTGATAGTGGATGAAGAGCAGAGGTTTGGAGTAAAACATAAGGAAACATTGAAAAAGCTGAAGGAAAATGTGGATGTTCTAACCCTAACTGCCACTCCTATTCCTAGGACATTGCATATGTCACTAATAGGCGTTAGGGATATGAGCACAATAGATGAGCCTCCCGAGGACAGATATCCGGTTCAGACCTATGTAGTAGAATTTAATGAACATATGGTGCGGGAAGCCATTTTAAAGGAGATGGAGAGGGATGGTCAGGTATATTTTGTTTATAATAGAGTGGAGACAATAGATCGAATGGCATCTCAGTTAAAAAAAATAATTCCAGAAGCTAAAATTGCAGTAGCCCACGGTCAGATGGGTGAAAGGGAATTGGAAAGTATTATGATGGATTTTATAGACAATAAATACGATGTGTTGGTGTGTACAACTATTATAGAAACAGGATTGGATATACAGAATGTAAATACTATGATCATATATGATGCGGATAAGATGGGATTGGCTCAGTTATATCAATTGAAGGGACGGATAGGTAGGACCAATAGGGTTGCATATGCATACTTTACCTATGAAAAAGATAAGGTCTTAACAGAAGTTGCCGAAAAGAGGTTAAGGGCTATTAGAGATTTTACAGAATTTGGATCTGGATTTAAGATTGCTATGAGAGATTTGGAGATAAGGGGATCTGGAAACCTATTGGGAGTAGAACAACATGGACATATTGAGGCTATAGGCTATGATTTATATATCAAATACTTAAATCAAACTATTAGGAAACTCAAAGGGGAAGTGGTGGATGAGGCCGTAGACACTACAATAGATCTAGCTATAGATGGATATATAACGGAGGAGTATATAGAAGATCAGGAGCAGAAGATTGAAATATATAAGAAGATCGCTGCGATCAGAAGTGAAGAAGACTACGGGGAATTGTTAGATGAGTTAATCGATAGATTTGGGGATGTGCCCAAGGAGGTTCAAAACTTAATGGATATCTCCTATATTAAAAATAGGGCTAGCGGCTATAAGATTAACAATATAATTCAGACTGGAAATACGGTTACATTAGAATTTGACTCTATGGATTATATTACGCCGGACTTAATCAACCATTTGTCCATAGAATATGGACGAAAGCTATACTTTGACCTATCTAATGCACCTTGCTTTAAGTATAGATTTAGGGGGTGTGTGGTATCCAGCTTAAAAACGTTGCTGGATAGGATAGATTTATTCTGTAATAAAAAGGTTGATGTATAGAAATACCTATGAAAGACCAATAGCACTGTGAATATTCTTAATTAATGTAAATACTTTAGTTTAACTTTACCATAAATGTATAAAAAATTCCTATTGGTAGGATAATAATTACACAACACATTTTCATAGGGAGGGAAAATATGAAGGCGACAGGAATAGTTAGGCGGATTGATGATCTAGGTAGGGTTGTAATACCTAAAGAGATTCGTAGGACATTGAGAATAAGAGAAGGGGATCCTCTAGAGATTTTTACAGCTAGGGAGGGTGAAATAATACTTAAAAAATATTCGCCAATTGGGGAGCTAAATGAATTTGCAAATGAATTTTGCGAATCGCTATATGAAAATACCAATTATACGGCTATAATTACCGATAGAGATAATATAATTGCCATTGCAGGCGGGTCCAGAAGGGAGTATTTGGAAAAGCGGGTAAGCCCAGAATTGGAAAGAGTTATAGAGTCTCGAAGTACCTATATAGCGGATGAAACCAACAAACCTATTAGGCTGTATTATGAGGACGAGGATCCAGATGAATATAGATCTCAAGTGGTATCTCCAATAGTAATGCAGGGAGATCCAATAGGTTCGGTAATATTGATATCTAAGGATGAAGTTGGAGCAGTAGGTGAGATAGAGGTAAAGCTGGTGGAAACAACGGCTAGTTTTTTAGCTAAGCAGATGGAAAATTAATAATAGCCTACCCTAAGTCGGTAGGCTATTATTAATTGTTACAGGATGTATATTTTTGATATAATGATATAAATCCATATGGAAAATAGGGGGAAGGGGAATGTCAAAGAATAACTTTTTAAAAGGGGCAGCTATACTAAGCGCGGCTGGGGTTGTTGTAAAGATAATGGGGGCCTTTTATAGGATACCTTTGGGAAATATAATAAAGACGGAAGGCATGGGATACTATCAAACTGCTTATCCCTTATATGTACTATTGTTAACTATATCCACTGCAGGATTTCCCGTAGCTATAGCAAAATTGGTTTCCGAGAAGAGGGCGCTGGGGGATCATATGGGGGCTCTTAGGGTGTTTAGAGTTGCGTTTTTAGGGCTTCTTATGGCTGGCATACTCACATCCATATTTGTATTTACCAACGCTAAAGGCATTGTGGATAGATTGGGAAACTCCAATGCATATTATTCGTTGATGGCATTGGTACCTGCCTTGTTATTTGTTCCAATAATGGCTGCTTTTAGGGGATACTTTCAGGGGCGGCAGACGATGACACCTACTGCCTTGTCCCAAATTGCAGAGCAATTTATTAGGGTTGTATCTGGTTTAGGTTTGACCTATTATCTGATAGATAGGGGAATGCCTATAGCCGCGGGGGGAGCTTCCTTTGGAGGTTCTGCTGGGGCTATAGCAGGGGTTATTGTGATGGCAGGGATTTATATCTATAAGAGAAGGGAAATTTATCTAGAGATACGTGGTGGAATGGTGTATGAAGAGGAGGCTATTGGCAAGATAGTAAAGGATTTGCTGGTTATAGCCATTCCTATAACGATAGGGGCAGCAATTGTGCCCGTGATAAATACTGTAGATACTATGCTAGTGCTGAGAAGGCTTCAAATGGTTGGTTTTTCAAGGATGGAGGCTAATGATCTATATGGTCAACTTACGGGCTTTGCTCAGACGCTGATAAATCTGCCTCAGGTCTTTTCAATGGCCTTAGCTATAAGCTTGGTTCCAGCTATATCAGGTGCCAATGCTAGAAAGGATAATAGGGAAATTAAGGAGATAACATCCTCTGGAATAAGGACTACTCTTCTTATAGGGTTACCTTGCACCCTTGGCCTTTTTGTATTGGCAGAACCAATTATTGGGTTACTATATTTTAGGAATCCGGCAGATACGATAGTTAGCATAGGAAAGATATTGTCAATATTATCTTTTGGGGTTGTGTTTTTAACCTTGATTCAATCCTTAACGGCAATACTACAGGGATTAGGCAGACCCACAGTTCCCGTTTTCAACCTATTTATAGGTGCAGTTGCCAAAGTGGTCTTAACCTATATTTTAACTGGGATAAGGAGCATCAATGTAAAAGGAGCAGCCATTAGTACTGTAACAGCGTATTTTATCGCATCAATACTTGACTTAATAAGCGTTAGCAAGTATACTAAATTAAAATTCAATATAAGGGAAATATTTATAAATCCATTGTTAGCTTCTGTTGGGATGGCTCTAGTGGCAAGGGTGGTATATATTGGATCCATAGATATTATTGGTGGTAAATTAGCTACTATAATTGCCATAATAATTGCAGCTATAGCTTATTTTATACTTCTTATATTAACTGGTGCCTTAACATATAGAGATTTTGAGTTATTGCCAAAAGGTAGAGAAATATCCGATAGGCTTGTGAAATTGGGGCTTTTAAAGAGGTGAACAAACTAGCTTTAGAGGGGTAGAACTATGGGTAAAATACATATTTTGGGTTTAGGACCGGGAGATGTAAATTATTTAACCCTGGGTGTGATAGAGAAACTTAAAAAAGGATATCGAAACTATCTAAAGACTAAAAATCATCCTGTAGTAAAATATCTCAAGGATAACAATATAGCCTATAAGTCCTATGATCATGTATACGAAGAAGAGGAGGATATTTTAGCTGCATATGAATATATAGTAGATGATCTGATTAGGAAAGCTAGAAGATATGGCCAAATCAACTACTTGGTGCCTGGTAGTCCATTAATAGCGGAGAAGACAGTGGAAATTTTATTGGGTCAAGATGTGCTTGATATAGAGGTTGAGATATTGCCTGGATTAGGCTTCATAGAGGCCGCTGTGGAGGCTACGAATAGGGGCCCTATAGATGGACTGAGGGTTGTAGAAGGAGTAGGATTTAAATTTAAAGATATAGACATCAATTTGGATACCATTATAACTCAGGTTCATAACAGGAGTAATGCTAGCTATATAAAGCAGGTGCTTACTCAAGTATATGGGGACAAATATGAAATTTATATAGTGGATGGCTCGGGCATAAAAGACGGGGTGCAGATATTGTCAATTTCCATATGCGAGCTAGATAAGATCGAGGATATAGGGCCTTTGACTAGTATATATATCCCTAAAGTGGATAAAATAGATAAAAAAATATATAGCATTGCCGATATAATTGATACCATGCAAATATTGAGAAGTGATATAGGTTGCTCCTGGGATCGACGTCAAACCCATAAATCCATTAGGGATTGCGTAATAGAAGAGGCCTATGAGGTAGTAGATGCAATTGATAGGGAAGATGTAGATGGGCTAATAGAGGAATTGGGTGATGTTTTATTACAGGTAATCTTCCATAGCCAGATAGCCATGGAATCTAGGAAGTTCAACCTTTACGATATTACGACTGAACTGAATAGTAAGTTAATTTATCGACATAACCACATCTTTAATAATAAAAAAGTAGAAAGTTCTGATGAAGTAGTATATAATTGGGATAAAATGAAATATAAGGATAGGGATATATCTACCTATACAGATTATTTAAAGGATGTTCCAAAATTACCCTCACTGATGAGAAGTTTTAAAATCCAAGATAGGGCTAGCAAAATTGGATTTGACTGGGATGATATAAGAGGGGCCCTAGAAAAGGTGATGGAGGAATATGGGGAAGTACTCGAATCTATCGATAATACTAAAGGTGGTGGTGTGAATAGAGTAGAAGAAGAGCTAGGAGATCTATTGTTTGCTATAGTCAATGTATCAAGGTTCTTAAAGATAAACCCTGAGGTAGCTTTGAATAAGACTATTAGCAAATTTATCGATAGGTTTCAGTTTATGGAAGAAAGAAGTGTTCAGATTGGTAAAAAATTGGAAGATATGACCTTAGAAGAGATGGATTTATTGTGGGATGAGGCAAAAAAGCATAGTGGTCAACAATAGAATTAAAATTATATCAACATTATGATAAGAGGAGGAATCTTTAATGAATAAAGCTGAATTAATTGCTAGTATGGCGGAGGAAGGGAATCTAACTAAAAAAGATACAGAGATTGCATTGAATGCATTTTTAAAAGTTGTACAGGACACATTAGCTGCTGGAGAAAAGGTACAATTAGTCGGTTTTGGTACATTTGAAGTAAGGGATAGAAAGGCGAGAGAAGGTAGGAATCCGAGAAATCCGGAAGAAGTTATTCAAATACCTGCATCGAAAGCACCTGTATTTAAAGCGGGCAAGACATTGAAGGATGCTGTAAATAAATAAAAAAATCAGGTCATCGACCTGATTTTTTTCGATTGTTTTTAAGGGGGATTGTGTATGAGAATAGATAAATATTTGAAAAATTCTAGGATCATAAAGAGGAGGACTGTAGCTAAAGAGGCTTGTGAACAGGGGCGGGTATTTATAAATGGAAAACAGGTTAAACCAGGGGATAAGGTTCAGATGGGCGACGTAGTAATGATAAACTTTGGTACTAGCTCTATGAAGATAAAGGTACTTAAAATTTTGGACGATGTAAGGAAGACAGATGCTACAAAATTATATAAATTGCTAGAATAAAAAGGCTTTGTTCTAAAAGCCTTTTTTTATTCATAAATATTAGTAAGTATGGGATTGGGGGGGTTGTAGGATATGACAGAGGGAAAGATGACATTTAAGAACCAAAATGTTCTTATGGAAGATAGAAATAGAGTAACTATAACGGGGGTAGAAAATGTAGATAGTTTTAATGAGAATATAATAATTCTTAAAACCATTAAAGGAAGAATGACCATTGAAGGTCAAGAGCTCAATGTTGGAAACCTGAATCTAGATAATGGTAGCGTAAAGATAAGCGGAGTTATCAATGGCATCGTCTATAGTGACAAGGATTCGTCCCAACGGGGAAGAATAATTGAGAAAATTTTTAGATGATGGGAGATAATGGAATGGAACATACTACTGGGGTGCAGGTATATATATTTTTGACTTCTTTGTATGGAGGATTGATAGCAGGGTTTTTTTATGATATATATAGAATTAGCAGGTATTATTTTAAACCGAAAAACGTAGCAACCGTATTGGAAGACCTGATTTTTTGGATAGGTGTCGCACTAATATTTTTTTATATTTTAAATAGAAGCAATTGGATTGAATTAAGGGCTTATATATTCATAGGTTTCTTTGTTGGGGGCATTATATATTTGAAGGTTATAAGTAGAATACTGTTTCCGCTTTTAATTAAAACTTGTGACAAGGTTGCTATTGCCATTAAGAAAGCTATGGCTATGGTTGGTGTTCCCTTCAAGTATATAGATAATAGGGTATCCTATAAAGTAAAGGGACTGAGGAAGATTAGAAAGGTGTTTAGAGAAGTAATAGGCAATATAAAAAAATATACATCTATAATCTTTAGGAAGAAATAGAGGGTTTTAGTTGCAGATATGGAGCAGAATGATATGGATGGTGATATTGTGGGGGATAAGAGAAAAAAGAAGAACAGATTTAGATTGCGGAATATTATATTATTGATTTTAGCCCTACATATTGGGAAGACCTTTATAAACCAGGGGATATTGATAAGAGAATTGAAAAATAAAAAGATGAAAAAAGAACAGGAGATTAGTCAAATTAAAGAGGATATTAGGGAATTGAAAGAGGAAATTAAAGCCAAGGGCTCATTAAATTTTGTAGAAAAGGTTGCTAGAGAGGATTTAGGAATGGTCAAACCTAAGGAAATAATCTATGTTGATAAAAATAGAAACAAAAGTAGTTTTCTGAGGTTTAGAAAATAACTGGATTCGTGTCAATAATCAATGAAAATGTCACATAAAAACATAGAAATTTATTCAGTGAAAATGTCACTTTTAATGATAAAAATAACCGC
>DUNJ01000165.1 GCA_012839395.1 Tepidimicrobium sp. | reverse complement strand
GTGGCTCTTTTCAACCCTTCAATTAGCTGCCCTATATCCATAGAAAGCGATTATTTGGCAGAAATTATGTAATAGGGTTTATGCTAATCTCTAATGTAATATTATTTGGAATAATGGCTTCAGCCATAACATATTCTGGTGCTAGAAACCTATTGAACATAATGAGAATTCCAGCAATATTTTTAGTGTTATTGTTTGGAGCCCTCGTTTATATGGGCCTTGTACAGGAGACCGTGTATAGCCGTGGGATGAAGAGGGGTAGGGCCATAGGATATAGCTTTACTATTATAGGATTAATATCAGGACTTATATTATCCGCTTATTCATACCTATCCCAGGGAGGTCCTTATAGGGTACTTGGACATTTCATAGCATTCGTTATACCCTCGGCATTAGCCTATAGATATCTAGTGCAGACCGAAAAGGATAAGATCAAACTCAATTGGTTGGATAAGAGTTGGCAGAAGCGGTTGGCAAGGTATCATTTAGATTCAAAGATTCGTATTATATATAGGAATATAGTAGGTATCCTATGGACGGTTGCAGTTGGGACAATCCCGTTAGTTGGATTTAAATCGGGCTGGATATATGTATGGATACCATTTGTTATAGCTATTGCAATTCAAGCTGCTATTAAAGTCACATTTGATTTAAAGAAGAGATAAAAAAGTTTACAAATCCAATAAATAGGTATATAATAAACACATACCCCACAGGGGTACCCCGTGTGGAAGTCTAAAATTTTAGGAGGTTATCTTATGACAGCTATTTTATATGTCTTTGCACTAGGAGCTCTTTTAATATCGGCTATGAAGAGTAGGGAGAAGACTATGTTGGCTTTAAAAAAGGCTTGGAAGGCTTTTGAAAATATATTGCCCCAGCTTTCATCCATATTGGTTATTATAGGAATAGCCCTTGCCATATTAACGCCGGAACAGATATCAAGGCTATTGGGTAGCGGATCAGGATGGGGTGGAGTGCTTTTAGCGGCACTTATCGGTGCTATAACCTTAGTGCCATCTCCTGTGGCATTTCCCTTGGCAGCAGCTTTGTTGGCAAGTGGAGCTGGGTATATGCAACTTGCTGCATTCATATCCTCTCTGATGATGGTGGGAATAGTGACCATACCATTGGAGACCAATTATTTTGGTAGGAAGGCTGCCCTTATTAGGAACCTTTCAGCCTTTATATTTTCATTAGTTGTAGCATTGGCTATGGGGGTGTTTATGTAATGGCTAGAATCAAAGCTACTATGAAGCGCTATAGGTTTTTCATTTTATTGGTAACGGTAAATATAGTAATGGTATTTGTACATCCTAGTTTAGGGATTAAATCCATAGGGATAACTTTTAAAAATATAAAAGAGGTGTTGACCATAATCCCACCAGTTTTTATACTGTTGGGGCTTTTGGACGTTTGGGTTGAGCGAGAGACTATGATTAGGTACATGGGTGAAGACTCGGGAATTGTAGGAGTATTACTTGCATTTTTTCTGGGTTCCGCAGCAGCAGGCCCGCTATATGCAGCCTTCCCCATAGCAGGGGTGCTCCTCAATAAGGGGAGTAAGCTTTCCAATGTATTTATATTCATTGGAGCATGGTCTACCACAAAGATTCCCATGCTTCTATTAGAGGCCTCATATATGGGAACCAAATTTGCCATCATAAGGCTTGTATTGAGCCTTATTGGAATAGCTGCCATCACCTATACAACGGAAAGAGCATTATCCAAGGATGAAAGGGACGAAATATATAGAAGAGCGTTAGTGGTGGAATAACTGGGTAGGACAAGGTATGTTATAATCAGCCAAATATGGGTAAATAGTACATTAAACAGTTTTATCTTTTATATATTATAAGATCTATTGCTAAACCTATCGATACAGTTCAGATGATGTCCAAGACCGATTTAATTAGGACTAAATATAGGGAATTATGGCCAGAATTATGCTGATCTTAGGATAAGGGCCTGTTGTGTGGAAAGGGTGAAGTTACTGTGGATAATAAGGTGATAACAAGACCTATGGTTTGGAAAACCTATATAGTTCCACTTATTATAATTGCCCTTTCATTCATATTGGCAGGCTATTTTATTATAAGCTCAATCAGCACATTTCTATTTGAAAACATGGCCAAAAACTCCATTGCTCAAGCTGAAAACCATATGTCTAGGTTGTCCAACTCCATATCGGCAATCAATGTAATAGATCAGCTTTTAGAGGAGAAGTTGATGACCGCCAATACCGCCATACTCAATAATAGGGATAAACTAAGCAATAATTTTTTAAAGGGCATGGCAAGGGACCTAGGCGTTGATGAAATATATTGGTATAATCCACAAGGGGAGATAGTATATACGGCAACTAAATACATCGGTTGGAAGGCTACAAAAGGTCATCCCGTGCATGATTTTATGCATAGCGATAGGGACGTATTGATAGAGGATATTCGAAGGGATACGGAATCGGATAGGTATTTAAAGTATGCATATGCTAAGGTTCCTAGTGGAGAATTTGTTCAAACCGGTATATTGGCAGATAATATATATGAATTGACTAAAGATTTTTGTACTGCAAGCTTTATAGAAACTTTGGTAGATAGCGAGAACGTTTTAGCCGCCTATTTTATAGATGCGGGGGAAGATATCCTATTTTGTGAAGGCGAGATTGACCGAGAATATACATTGGATGATATGGAGAAAGAGGCTATGGAAGGGGATAGGACATATTATGCTAAGAAGACCTATAATAATATGGATGCCTATGAAATATTGCTTCCAATCCATGTAGACGGTACGAATATTGGAATGCTTATAGTGTTTTATTCCCTAGAGGAGACCAATAGGCTGATAAAGAATGTCTCTCTAATAGTTTTGGCCTTATTGATATTTGTATTTCTCTCCTATAGCTACATGAGGGTGGATATTGGTAGAAAGAATAGGGAGATTGAAGAACTTGCATATTTAGATTCAATAACCCAGCTACCCAATAGGAGTTATTTTATAAAGTTTTTAAAGAAGAGGCTTAAAGCGGAAAGGTGGGCAAAAAAGGCACTTCTTATAGTCCACTGCCATAACCTCAATCTAATAAAATTGATATTTGGACATGATATATTGAACGAATTGCTATTAGAAAAGGCAGATTGTTTAAGGAACCTAAGGGTCGAAGGGGAACATCTATTTAGATATTTTGAAGGCAATTTCTTTATATATATCGAAGATTATGAGGATAGGGAGCAATTAATAAAAAAGAGTGATCAAATTTTAGAAAAGCTAGATGAAGTTGCACAAAGTATGGAAAACAGTAGACTTATAACTACTAGGATTGGGGTATTAGAACTGGATGAAAGCTATGAAAATGTAGATGATGTAATAAAACATGTAGAAATAACCATTGATAGATTGAAGAGGTTGGAGAACGAAAGTTATTGGATTTTTGATGAGGCGATGCATAGGGAATTGATATTGGACCAGATCATCGAGAAGGAGCTTAGAAGAGCAACATTTGATGGATATGATGATGAGTTCTATTTGGTATATCAACCTCAGATAGATCTAGAGACAAATAAGATAATAGCCTTAGAGGCTTTGGCCCGTTGGAATAACGAAGAATTGGGTATGGTATCCCCTCTTAGATTTATAAGGGTTGCAGAAAGCTCCCAATTGATAGTTCCACTTGGGGAATGGATATTGACGCAGGCCTGTAAGTTTATGCGAAGCTTAGAGGACAGGGGTATAAGTGGAATTAAGGTGGCTGTTAATATATCCATCGTTCAATTGTTGCGAGAGGATTTTACCAAGCAGCTATTAAAGATAGTTGAGGAGACGGGAATTGAACCGGAAAACTTGGAGTTGGAGATTACTGAATCCAATTTTATAGGCAATTATGAAATAATAAACAGAAAGTTAGACAAATTGAGGAAGATGGGGATTAGCATATCCTTGGACGATTTTGGAACTGGCTATTCGTCGCTAGCACGATTGGAAAAGCTCAACATAGATGTTCTTAAGATAGATAAATCCTTTATAGACAATATAAGGAGTTCAGATCAAGAAGATGTTCTAATCAGAAGTATAATACTATTAGCCAATCAATTGGGGTTAAGGGTTGTAGCAGAAGGAGTAGAGACCCATGAGCAGAAGGAATACTTGGCTGCGGAGGCCTGCGATATAGTGCAAGGATATCTATTTAGCAAGCCTGTACCTGAGAAGAAAGCAGTAGAGCTTATAGAGAAAATCAATTTAAGGGATATGGATGCACGCCCCTAGCCCATATCGATTTAGATATGGACTAGGGGCAGCTTTTTATAATTGAAATTTATAAATCGGTTTGATAGGTGATATTCAAGTGCTATAATATAGATGGCGATACACAATAGAATGGAGGTATAATCCAATGTATGATGGGAAGCGAACTCAGAAGGTTGAAAAGCTAATAGAATATTGTAAAGGGCTTCAATCCAATTTAGATGGAAAGAAGTTATATGAAGAATACAAGGAATATATAGGAACGGTTACTCCTCAGGAGGCATTTGAAGTATTCCATAGCCTGTTGGAAGAAGGGGTTGAAGCCGGTGAAATACTGGAGTTTCTTGGGAAGGTAATTAATGTGTTTTATAAGAGTTTATTAAATTATAGATGGGAAAAGCCCAAAGATGACAGATTTCTTATGGATTTAATGGAGGAAAATGAGGGGTTGGTAAAGAAGACAGATGAGATAAAGGAGATATTGCTAAAAGGATATAGCCTTAAAGAAAAAAAGGCTAAATTACTTCCTAAGATAGAGGAATTGCAGCAGTTTGATGATCATTATACTAAGAAGGAGAATATTTTATTTCCATATATGGAAAATTCATCCCCTAAGTTTCAAGGTCTATCCATAATGTGGGAACTTCACGATGTGGTTAGAGCTAGGATAAGAAATGGGATTGAAATCATGAGGGACAAGGATAGTACCGAAGAGGAGATGAACAAGATATTAGGTAGAATATTCTTTGGAATGCTGGGGCTTAAGAACAAGGAAGAGCTTATTCTATTCCCGGCAGCAAGCGAAGTTCTAGACGATGAGGTTTGGAGCCAGATGTATAAGCAAAGTCTTGAATATGGTTTCCCATTTATAGAAAGGCCAGATATAAAAATAGAATCCCATGGCGAAATGGAAATACTTGAAAGGGGTAGATTTAGGACGGAAACGGGAGAACTTAGTTTTGAGGAGATATTGCTGATATTTAATACATTGCCGGTGGAATTTACATTTGTAGATGAAGATAATAGGGTAAGATATTTTACCAAGCCCAAGGATAGGATATTTCCCAGATCACCAGCTGTGGTGGGCAGAGATGTACACAATTGCCATCCACCAGCCAGCGTCCACATAGTGGAGGAGATAGTGGAAAGTTTTCGAAGTGGAAAGGAAGACTCCGCCCAATTTTGGATCGATATGAAGGGTAGGAAGATATTCATACAGTATTTTGCACTGAGGGATAATGAAGGAAAATACAGAGGAGTTTTAGAGGTTAGCCAAGATATTACCGAAATAAAACAGTTGGAAGGTGAAAGAAGGTTGTTAAAATGGGGCAAGGATTGATAATTCATAGATGTGCCTATGGATAAGCAGCACTACTCCTTCATCAGGGCAGACGTAGCACTATTAACAATATAAATTAAAACAAGTTTGATTTAACGGAAAGGAGTTCAGCAATGAGGAAATATGACATGTTAAAGGATCATCCGGGAAGATCGTTGTTGTTATTTGCCATTCCAATGATCATAGGCAATCTCTTTCAACAATTTTACAACATGGTCGATTCGATTATAGTGGGCAAATTTGTAGGTGAGGAGGCGCTTGCAGCAGTTGGCGCTTCCTATTCATTAACTACCATATTTATAATGGTTGCAATCGGTGGTGGCATAGGGTCGTCGGTCATTACCTCCCAATATCTAGGTGCGCTAAGATATAAGAAGATGAAAACATCCATATACACCGCCTTGATAAGCTTTTTTACGTTAAGCATATTTTTATTTATATTTGGAATGTTGGCAAAGGACCGCCTATTAATTCTGCTAAACACGCCTTCCAATATATTTGAAGATGCAGCATTATATTTAAAGATATACTTTATGGGTTTACCTTTTTTGTTTATGTATAACATCCTATCCTCAGTATTTAACGCGCTGGGGAAATCGAAAATACCACTCTACTTACTCATATTTTCATCGGTACTAAATATAATTTTAGACCTATTTATGGTCATAAACTTAAAGATGGGTGTAGCAGGGGTTGCGATAGCCACTGTTATTGCCCAGGGTATATCTGCAATTATTTCATTTTGGATCTTGATGAAGACAATGGATAATTACGATACCGGAACGGAGCATATAATAAAATTTGATAAGAGCATGCTCAAAAAAATGATCGTCATTTCGGTACCATCTATACTACAGCAATCCATAGTTTCCATTGGCATGGTAATGGTCCAGTCGGTTGTAAATAGCTTTGGCTCCTCAGTTTTAGCTGGATATTCTGCAGGAATGCGAATAGAATCCATATGCATTGTTCCTATGATAGCAACGGGAAATGCAATATCCACATTTACAGCTCAAAACTTAGGGGCAGGACAATATGAAAGGGTACGGGAAGGATATTTAGCAGGTTATAAGATAATCATTTCATTCTCAATAGTCATTGCATTGATTGTGGCGTTGTTTTATAGGCCCATTATTTCAATATTTTTGGATGTAAAAAGCGGTAGCCAAGCATATGATGTAGGGGTTAGCTATTTAAGATTTATTGGGTACTTTTTCGTATTCATTGGATTTAAATCGATTACAGACGGTCTATTGCGAGGAGCAGGAGATATGTTCCTCTTTACCATATCCAATTTGGTAAATTTAAGTATCAGAGTCTTTGTAGCATATAGATTTGCGCCGATATGGGGAATTCGGGCTGTATGGTATGCTATTCCTATGGGGTGGGCGGCAAATTATATCATATCGTTTTTATACTATAGGACCGGTAGATGGCTTGGAAAAGATTTGATATCTTAGATCATGTAAAGTGCGAAGGAATAAATGATTTTATAGAGGTGATATCCCAGGCAATGGAAAGGTCTGCTGATGTTGGAGTACTAGCCATTAGGATTGGGAAAATGGGACTGATAAACAGCAGATATGGATTTGTATTTGGTGATTATGTGATTAGGGGAGTGGGGCTTAGGATAAGGCATTGGAAGTTATAAAGGAGATGAGCATTCCTCCCAAGCTGATAAAATATTTCAACTTATATTTATAGAGCGATGTAATGCTCTAAACGGGAGGAAATACCAACTACCATTTTGCCAAGCTAAAGGAGAATGAAGAAAGGCTAAGCCTTATCCATATGGATAAGGCTCAGATATATGCTTAAAACATATTGGGTATATATTATGTTAAAACCTTGTTGCAGATTAAAAGCATCCTACTATGTCCTATCCCAAAAGCGCTGTTTGGCAATTGCCGCAACAAATTCCTCGCCAAAGTTAGGATTGTTCGTTGCAAATATTACACCTGCAAAGTTATTATCCTTGGAAACCTCAATACAATATTGTCCAGTGGTTGCTACGCCTATTGGCCTATAATGTTTATATGCTTCCCTATAAAAATCGATGATGTCTTGATTGAATTGTTTTTGATCCTCTACACTTCCTCCAACTATATAGAGGGAGTCGTATAGGACTGAATACTTCGTCTCAAAGGTTCCATCGACTTCTAACTTTGTTCCATCATCTCCTGTAATGGTGCCCAGTTTTTGACTAATAATTTCTACAAATACTCCATACTCTTTTAACATATTCAATACGTTAATTGTCTCTCTGCCATTAAACCCATTACCTATTAAAACGCCAACTTTTTGAGTATAGGCATAATGGGGTGTATTAGCCATGCTGAGGGCTGGAGAACTTGCCGATACAGGCACATTGGAACCCTTAGGTCGTTTTACACCTATATTATCGGCAATAGTACATGCCATTTCCTTATCTACATTGACCCACATATCAACATTTTGTTGTCTAACCGACTTACTCTTTACCATTTGAAGGTGATATATAAATGTGCTGACGAGGTCTTTTTTCTCAAAAGGTGCTAAGCTATTCCAGAAAAGCCTCGCCTGAGAGAAGTAATCGTAAAATGATTCACTTGGGCGCTCTCTGGTCTTGTGGCCTTCTACCTTTTCCGGATATGCTGCATACCCACCCTCTTCTGGAGGAGTCTCCGATGGAGTATTACCGGCCAATGAATTCTTATGATAGGTTACATAGTCGACTTCAATCGGATATTTGGAAAAGCCCTCTCGGAAATTGGTATTTACTTCGGAAATAGGCTTATTGACTGGTATTTCATTAATATTTCCTGTGCCAAGCCTGTGATAATCCGTATCTCTATATGCAAAGAGCCTTCCCTGTAGGACTGGGTCATCTGTTACACCGATCCCTGGCACAAGGGTGGCAGGATCAAAGGATGATTGCTCCTCCTCGGCGAAAAAGCTGTCCACCAATCGATTCAAGGTCAACTTGCCTATAATCTCAACAGGAACCACTTCCTCTGGCCATAACTTTGTAGCATCTAAGACATCGAAATCATATTTAAATTCATCTCTCTCTGGAATCAACTGTACCCCTAGTTCGTACTCAGGATATGCCCCTTTATTCACTGCTTCTATAATATCGTGACGATGGAAATCTGGATCCACCCCGCCGATAATATTTGCCTCGTCTAATAATAGCGAGTGAACCCCAAGTTTAGGTTTCCATACAAACCTAACAAAGGTTGATTTGCCTTGTTCGTTGATAAATCTAAATGTATTGATAGGCCATCCTTCTATCATACGCCAACTTCTTGGACGTCCCCTCAAGGACATCAACCACATAACCATATGGGCCGATTCTTGATTATTTGCTACATAATCCCAAAATCTATCATGGGCAGCGCTAGCTTGAGGAACATCGGTAATTGGACTTGGCTTTATAGAATGGACCATATCCATAAACTTCATGGCATCTGCAACGATGAATACGGGAAACTGCAACGATAGCATATCATAGTTTCCCTCTTGTGTATAAAACTTCACTGCAAAACCACGTATATCTACTGCTGTATCCTTGGAACCCTTGCTTCCGATAAAGTTAGAAAAACGGGTAAAAACAGGAGTTATGGTGCCTGGGTTTTGTAGAAAATGGGCTCTTGTATACTTCTTCATAGACCTATATAACTCAAAATCTCCATATAATCCAAATCCCCTAGCATGAACCACCTTCTCTGGTATTCTCTCCCGGTTAAAGCGAGACTGCTTTCTATAAAAGTGGAAATCTTGAAGTAATGTTGGTCCACGTTTTCCCGCCCTTAAGCTCCACCGATCATTGGAAATCTTAAATCCGGAATCGCTGGTCATCTTCTTACCAGGGCCAGTATTTTGATGACGATATTTTTCTAGCTGCTTATCTTTACCATCTCTGTTATAATCCCTTGGATCTTTTCGTAGGGTCATACAACCACCTATCCTTTCATAACTTTGATAACTCTCTATCATATATATGAAAATAGGAATGTCCCTGTTACAACATTTTAGATAGGATTATATAATATGCACAATTGGGAGGCATAGAGCATAGTATATTAAATGGTTATGATTATCGATGGAAAGGTAGGTGTTTATGTGGGGGGAAGGATTAAGAAAGCAATTTATGTAGCTTTAGGCTTCCTATTTTTAGTAATAGGATTTATTGGTGCAGCATTGCCCATCTTGCCAACTACGCCTTTTCTAATATTAGCATCTTTTTTCTTTGCGAGGGGATCGGCACGGTTTAATAGATGGTTTTTATCAACCAAGTTATATAGGGATCATCTGGAGGGCTTTGTTAGATCCAAGTCCATGACATTGAAGACCAAGGTGAGGATTCTAGCCCTAGCCACCATAATGTTATCAATTGGGGCCTATTTTGCGAGCAATATATATGCAAGGATTATTATAATCTGCGTCATAATATACAAGTATTACTATTTTATATTTAATATAGAGACTAGGGCATATGGTTATAGGATAGAAAAGGGGAAAGAGAATAGGATGATGAAGGGCTAGGCCATTATATCGATTCGATCTCTATTTTGCTCTTAAAGGTTAAGCTATCATCCTTTTCGTTTTTGCCCTCCATATATATTAGACCTGAAGAGTGCTGGGAAAGATCTTTATATATGGCCATGGTATCTCCAGGCAAGGCCTCCTTACTATAGTTGACTTCAATGGATTTAATATGATATTTTTCGTGCTCCTCCAATCCAAAGGAATCCATAATGAAATCTACATATTTGGAGTTGTTAAGATGCCTATTTATATCAATATCGCTATATCCGACCCTTCTTCTAGAGACCAATTCCAAAGGGCCTTGGGGCTTAAGCCCTCCCAATCTACAGTCAATAGCTCTTTCCTCTATTATTGGCAGGTATCCTATAAAAATATCCTTAGTTGGTTTTAATCTTCTAGTTTTTATATCGATTACAACCCAAGATGAAATGGACTTAGCTAATATATTTCCCTTCTGATCCCTTACTAAGAAATCCCTTTCAAATCCCATCCTACTCGGCTTTTGGGGCCATGTTTCTATCGTTATATCATCATTCCATGAAGGGTATCGATTGACATCCACCCTTATCCTTGCTAATACCCACAACACACTATGCTTTTCATATAGCAATTCCATTCCCATACCCAGCTCTTCCGAATGAAGGCCTGAAATATCTTGGAAATATGTAAATAGAGAACTCAGCTTTAACTTGCCTTTAAAATCCACATGCTCTGTCCTCACCTTATAATCCTTTTTATATGATGAAGTTGCGTTCATGTTCTATTCCTCCTCTATCATTTATATAGCTCGTCTATATAATGAATTATATAATAGTTTAGATCCATTAACAATTATTTCACATATGTGGTCTATATCCTATACCATTTAAATCCATTGTCATTGTGATATAATACATGGAAACATCCATATGGGAAAAATTATTTAGCAAGGGAGGAAATATCATGGATAGAAATTCACTATATGTAATGTATGGAGATCGACCTAAACCTATAGTTAAGAAAGTACTTAAGTATATAGACATCGGCAAGGATATCCCCAACAAAGCTTCATTAATCGGGATCAAACCAAACCTAGTAGTTGCTAGGCCAGCGGAGGAAGGGGCTACCACATCACCAGAATTGGTTGAAGGGGTTGTAGAATATTTAAAGGACAACGGATTTCATAATATAGTCATATTGGAAGGCTCTTGGGTAGGGGATAGGACCTCTTTGGCATTTGAGATATGTGGTTATAGGGAATTATCCCATAAATATGATATACCCCTGATAGATTTACAAAGGGATGGGTATAGGGATTACCAGGTGGGGGATATTGAAATATCCCTATGTAATAAGGCGATGGAAGTAGATTATCTCATCAATATACCGGTGCTAAAGGGGCATTGTCAAACTCGCATAACTTGCGCATTGAAAAATATGAAGGGATGTATTCCCGATAGGGAGAAAAGACGCTTCCATACCATGGGGCTTCATAAACCCATTGCATATATGAACAAGGTACTGAGGCAGGATCTTATAGTAGTGGATGGAATAATAGGGGATTTAAACTTTGAAGAAGGTGGAAATCCCGTTCAGATGAACAGGGTGATAGTGGGGAAGGATCCGGTGTTAATAGATAGCTATGTAGCCCAGTTGCTTGGATATGATATAGAGGATATTCCCTATATAGGGATGGCGGCGGATATTGGGGTGGGAAGTAGCCAGCTAGTGGATGACAATATAGTGGAATTGAATAGGGACACTACACCCATGAGCATCCCTAAAACTAGACTAATAGAAGAACTTATCGGATATGTAAGGGAGGATATGGCATGTTCCGCTTGCTATGGAAGTTTAATTCATGCATTGGATAGATTACAGGATAGGGGATATCTATATGGGGTAGAAGAGAAAATACATATAGGACAGGGATATGAAGGTAAGAAGGGTAAAGGATTGGGCATAGGTATATGCACTAAGGGGCTAGAAAGGAGCCTTCCAGGTTGTCCGCCAAAAGCTAGGGATATAATAGAATTTCTAAAGGAATATTATATATAGGGCTTTAAAGGAGGATATTGCTATGAACAAGTTGAGTAAAAACGCTCAGGAAGTACAGGATTTATTGGTATCTAGGGGTTATAAAAATCGGGTAATAGAGCTTCCAGAGAGTAGCCACACGGCTCAGGAGGCAGCTCAGGCGTTGGGTTGCAAGGTGGAGCAGATAGCCAAGTCCATAGTGTTCAGGCTTAAGGAGTCCAATAATGCATTGATGGTTATAGCTACCGGTCCAAACCGCGTAAATGAAAAGCATGTAGGCAATATTATAGGGGAGAAACTATCTAAGGCAGATGCGGATTTTGTTAAGGATAGGACCGGCTATTTGAACCACAGGAGAAACACCGC
>DUNJ01000164.1 GCA_012839395.1 Tepidimicrobium sp. | reverse complement strand
GAGGTAGAGTTGGCTTACTGGAAAATTTCTTTCCTCCATCACTTGTAAAAAGGTTCTACCAACCATACCTGTTGCTCCTACAATACCTATATTAACCATTTTATAGTACACCTCCTGGAAAATTGAATATTGGTTAATATATATGATACAACATTAATAATATTATTGAAAGGAGTTATTTGATTTAGGCTGCTAAAAAGTATAAAATGGATACAAGAAAGGCGGAGTGTTGTCTATGATTAAAAACAATAAAGGTCCATCTATTTTAGAAGCCAATATATTATATCTATTGATAGGAATAGCCCTTATTACTTTAGGAGCACATGCTCAGGGTAGAGATATATATATCGGTTTACTGATTACTGAATACATAATAGTATTATTTCCAATACTATTTTTTTTGATGGTTAGGGGATATTCTATAAAACAAACTTTAAGATGGAATAGGATAACCTTAACACAGATTGTATATATAGTATTTATCGTAATATTTTCTTACCCTATAGCGATTTTTCTAAACTTTATAGGGCTCTTTATATTGGATAGATTTGTTCAAGTTATGCCAAACGCTATTCCTATACCCTCTACATTTAATGAGTACCTAATAAGTTTTTTAATTATAGCATTAACCCCTGGGATATGTGAAGAGGTTATGTTTAGGGGAATTATTATGAGTGCCTATGATGAGCTTGGTAGAGCAAAAGCTATTATCTATTCTTCTATTCTATTTGGAATTTTTCATTTTAATGCGCAGAATTTATTAGGTCCAATCTTCTTAGGCATATTATTTGCCATTATTATATATAAAACCAATTCCTTAATAGCTACAATCATAGGTCATACTGTGAATAATACCATAGCTTTGACCATAGGGTATGTTATTACCAAATTGGAAGGCGAAATAGACACAGCTGCGGATGGAGTTATTTTTCCAGAAGGAGATGAGATTTTAATGGCTACCGCAGGGTTAGCTATAATAGCTTTAATATTTGGGATTATAGTATACAACTTGATGAGTAAGCTTCCATCTAACTCGAAAAATGAGATTAGAGAATTTGCTGACCTTGTTACAAAAGGGCCACTTATAGAGTACTCGGACAGGAAAAGGAATATGGGTATATTAAACAGCATTCCTATCATTATAGTTATGGTATTATTTATAATATTGCATTATAGTCTTTTGTTTAGCTAGGAATAAAAAGAGACAATTTTCCTAACAATAGATTTGAGGAGGGCTGTATATGAAGAAAGGGAAAAAGAATAAGGAGACCTTGGAGGATAGACTTAAATACGAGATTGCAGAGGAATTGGGTTTAATGGATAAAATAAATAAGGTCGGTTGGGGAGGGTTAACAGCAAAGGAATCTGGAAGAATTGGCGGACTTATAACAGTACGAAAAAAGGATATGAATAAAAAGAGGAATAGAGATTAAAAGGGGCAATCTTATGTATAGCAATATGGCGGTTATATATGATGATTTAATGGATAATGTAGATTATAAGCGATGGCATTTATATATAGAAAGTATATTTAACAGATTTCATAAAAAACCTAAAAGTATATTGGAAATGGCTTGTGGAACTGGAAACCTATCCTATTACCTGGCAAGGAACGGATATAATTTGCTTTGCTTCGACATATCGCCAGAGATGTTATCTATAGCATATAATAAGTTGCAGGGGTTTGATAATGCAACATTAATAGAACAGGACATGGTTGGATTCAATATGAATAAAGAATTTGATGCTATCATATCAGCATGTGATGGCATTAATTACATATTGAAAAAAGAAGATCTATTAAAGGTATTTAAAAACGTAAAAGATCACCTTTCTGAAGATGGAATATTTATATTTGATATAAGTTCTTATTATAAATTGAAGCATATAATTGGAAATAATACATTTATAGAGGATAGGGGTACAATATATTATGTATGGCAAAACTATTTTAATAATGAAAATAATATTGTAGAATTTTACCTAACTTTTTTTATGTTGGATAAACATGGTGGATACAAGCGATTAAACGAGGAGCATTTACAAAAAGCCTATAAAGCGGAGGAAATAACTGAATTGTTACAGGAAGCTGGCTTTAATAGGATCTATTATTTTGATGAATTTAGCTTTAATAGACCGATAAGGGAAACTGAAAGGATACATTTTGTAGCTTTAAATTGAAAAACATGTTATGGGGGAAACAGAATATTATTTAAAAGGTTGGGAATATTATTTGACAAGGCTATATAATCTGTGATAAGCTAAACTAAAGGTAGATGATACATAGGATTCATCTATTTAAATCGTTGTATTGGAGGAATGTTTCAAATGGTAAAAGGTACTGTAAAGTGGTTCAATGCTACTAAAGGCTATGGCTTTATTTCCACAGAAGAGGGAGAAGATGTATTCGTACACTACTCAGCCATAGAAGGTGAAGGCTTTAAAACTTTGGATGAAGGACAGGATGTTGAATTTGAGATAGTTGAAGGAGAAAAAGGTCCTCAAGCTACTAATGTTATTAAACTATAAACCTGATTCTCTTTTATATAGTTTTTAACGGTAGCAATCAAGCCCCTGAATAAGGGGCTTTAAATATTTGGCGATAGAAAAATGAAATTAATTAGCTATTGACATTGTAGAAAAACTTTTGTATACTAAATATTGGTTAGTGGCCAGTTTTAGGTATGTATAGATTTTCTCGTGCCCAGATAGCTCAGTAGGTAGAGCAGGGGACTGAAAATCCCCGTGTCGG
>DUNJ01000236.1 GCA_012839395.1 Tepidimicrobium sp. | reverse complement strand
GTAACCCTTTGCCAGAAGAGCCGCCACAGACCCAACCCCGAGGCTGAAGCCTATAGGAATCCCAAGCAGCATACTAACAAAGAATGCTATGAATCCATATGCCATTTTGAACCAGTGCTCCCTTCCGTGTGTTATGCCGCCTTCTTGCCCGTCGCATACAGGAACATGAGCCTGACATTTTCAATTAACATAAGGGCGCTCCCGATTGTAACTGACAGGTATGGCCACACCATTGATACCCCCAGAGCAGGTGAGGTTTGCAGCCTTAGGATTCTCATATGCTTGACGGATCCCCAGAACATAATCACAAGGAATATGCCAACAATCAGCTGAGTTAAGACGTTAATGACCCCCCTGGCTTTTACGGGCAGTAGATTCACTGCGAAAACGACCTTGACGTTGTCCTCATCTCTAACCACCATACCCATAGCAAGATACGCACACCATATCATCATGTATCTGGCTAGTTCCTCCGTCCAGAAGAGGGCTGAGCGGAACACATAACGAAAGATAACCCCCACGAACACATTGGCTAGCATGAAAAGCAATAGCAACGCGGTCGTTGCATATACCAGTTTATTGATGTTTTCATACAACCAGTTACCTATTAGGCGCACATCAATCCCTCACTGACTTAACAACTTTAATCCTTACGTCAGGCCCGGGTTTGCCCTTCTTAGCGGATTCCAATTAGACGCGAGAGGGGAAAGCCAAGCTTGCCTTCCCCTCCGCCCTCTGATTTCTACTGGATAGCTGCTGCCTGCGCCTTGACGACATCGTCAACAGTCTTGAGAAGTTCGTCAACAAGCTTAGGATCAACCTTTGTCTTGACCCAGTCCACTACGGGTTTCTGCGTCAGCCTCTTAAATTCTGCCATCTCTTCGGGTGTCGGCGAGTAAATCTCCATCCCGCCCTTAGCAAGGGTCTCCAGTCCGACAGCCGAGTTAAGCTGCTGAAGCCCTCTGCTGACATTCGCCGATATCTTGGCTGCGTCAACTATGATTTCCTGCAAGTCTTTATCGAGACTCTTGAAGAACTTGTCATTGACGACAAACCAGTCAACACCGTACACATGGCCGTCAAGGGTTAAGTATTTCTGGACTTCCTGGAAATTTGCAAAGACCATGGTGGATATGGGATTCTCCTGTCCGTCCACTACTTTTGTCTGTAGCGCTGTGTAGCACTCGGTCCATGCTATAGGAGTCGGGCTCGCTCCGAGCTCCTTCACCAGAGTCACGTAGATCGGCGTCTCCATGACTCTAATCTTCAGTCCCTTCATGTCAGCAGGAGACCTAACCGGCCTCACAGAGTTACTGAAATGCCTGAAGCCGACTTCTGCAAACCCCAGGTTTCTCATACCGGTTCTCTCCAGGAACATGTCTGACAGCTTCTGGCCAAACGGCCCGTCAAGGACTTCCCACGCAACTGATGCAGATGGGAACAGATACGGAATGTCAGTGATCATTGCTTCAGGGAAGAAGCTTCCCATGACACCGGAGGC
>DUNJ01000163.1 GCA_012839395.1 Tepidimicrobium sp. | reverse complement strand
GCGGCGCTGTTGATACAATACCTTAGGCCTCCCTTATCCTCAGGTCCATCGGGGAACACGTGGCCCAGGTGGGAATCCCCGTATTTACTCCTCACCTCAGTTCTCCTCATACCATAACTAGTATCCGGTTTCTCCTTAATATGTTCTTCATCTATTGGAGCGGTAAAGCTGGGCCAACCACAGCCGGAATCGTATTTATCCTTAGATGAAAACAATGGTTCCCCTGTTACAACATCTACATATATGCCCTCCTCATCATGATTCCAAAATTCGTTTTGAAAAGGCCTTTCAGTGGCATCTTCCTGGGTTACCCTGTATTGGATTGGGGTCAGCCGTTCCTTAAGCTCCTCCTTAGATGGCCTTTTATATTTCTTCTCCACCTAATCACCTCCCTTAACGGATTCTGATAGAAACTCTATAGATATTCTGCCCAGATTATCCATATATAATAGATGGAGATAGAAACTTTTAAAGGCTATGAATAGCTATAATATATGGCCTCTTATTTAGATGGGCCCTATAAACCACTACATATACATCTCTATCCTTCCTGTTCATATTAGCAATTCCTTTGTCTTTACCATTTTTAAATAGCCCTTCCTCCTTTTCCCAGTTCTGTAGCCATATTCTATCCGCAACCTTAAACTGATACGTTTTATCACCGCTTATCAGCAATATCCCAACATAACTACCATCCTCTACTATATCCTCTATTCTATCCACCGATACCATTGTTAGAATTTCATTGCTATTAGGCAACATAAAATCTATCATGGAGCCCTTTATATCCTTTAAATATTCCTTAAGGCTTAAGCGGCCCATCTGCTCTGTAAACACAGGCTCATCTTTTATATCGTAAAAGTGTTTTCTATCCACTAGCTTGCATTTAACGACACTAAACATATCCCATGTATGTTTATCTTTGGTCCCTCTTATTACCACATATTTATGATCATCCATATCATAGGCTGCTATGTAGAAATGCTGCAGTCCATCGTTTACTCCCAGTACCAATAGGGTATTCATTTTATCCTCTCCCAGTTTATTATATAGATCTCAATCAATTTGTATAAACGGTAGAACCTTCCTCTATATTATCATAGAACCATTTGCTATCCTCCATGGACAACCTTACACATCCATCAGAAGCCCTTTTTCCCAAGGTATAGTCGATTATATTACCATGCTTGTCCATAGGCAGTGAATGAAATAGATAGGCTCCATCAAATCTCACCCAATTTCTAGCGCCACTATTTAACCTTTCCGAATAGAACTCCTCTCCCCTATCCTCTATCTTAAATGTTCCCTTGATGGTTGGGGATCTATTGGTTCCCGTTGCCGATATCATGGTGCGGTGATGCCGCCAAACCCCACCTTCCTTTAGTAATACATGGGTCAACTGCCTATCTATATCCACCCATATCAACTGGGAGGTTTCACTTAAAAGTCCACTTTTGTTTATAAATTCCTCGATCTCCCTTCGACTCATCCGTTCCCTATTGGTTTTTGGATCCTCCGGTATGGCAAGGCTATCCTCAGAAACCCAACCTTCCCTTCCGTCTCTAGATTTTACCAAATACCATTGATAACCCCTATCCCTTATTACCTCCACCTCTTCGCCCTTGTTAAAACTTCCAACCTGCTCTCTATTCTCGGAATAATCATCATAACAGAGGCTATCTTTGGTTATCTTTGCAAATATAAAGGTTTCCTTCACCTTATCCATGGCAGTTCTGGTTTTTCCTATCCCCCGAGATGTGCTTCCCTTGTTTAAATTTGCCGTATAATCTATGTAATGTTCCCCTTTTGCAACAGCTGAATCGGAAGGATCCCTATTGGTTCCAATAGAATTAAAGATAAACGATACAACTGTTATAGTTACGGCTATAAATACTATAGCCTTTATATTCCTTCTAACTCTAAACCGCATTTTACTCCTCCTAAGTTAAATTCCTCCACATATTATATCATATATAGCCTAATTCGACATATATGGTCATCCCCTACAAATATGCTATATAGGATGCCTAGCCTAATAATTACATAATCGCTTATCCTATAGGCAAAATCTCTCCCCCTTCCTCTGCCATGTTCCCTCTGACATATTCCTATAAACCTTAGTATCATCCTCATTTATATACTTTTCTTTAAAGGTATTTATAAGAATCCATGGTGTTTTTTTAAATATATTGCAATATCAATGCACTATCTTTTCTCACGTTTCTTTTAACATATGAACCAAAAATATAAGCAAAAATACTCCTCCAATTTATTGGTTGAGAAATTAATACCCCCATAGCTTATGTTTTCTTGATTTAAGCTGACTTATCTCCTTTATCCTAACATTTTCATTCTTATCTATGTTATACTCACTTTCCTTAGTTTAGCAAAATAACTGCCTGCTATTTTCCTTACAGAATCCCTTTTTTTATTTTTCATTACAGAAAAATAAAAAAAGCGGCCTAGATTTTTACATCTAAGCCTCTAAAATTCGTTATTCTATTTTTCAGGTATCCTCCTTCAATTTTACAGGAAAACAGGAGAGAATGCCAACACTTTTATAATCTTTAAAATATAATAATATAATTACTTCCTTAAAATGGACATGAAAAAGGCAGCTCGGTTGACATCCTTCACCTTGACCTCTCCCCTAGATTTCAATATATCCAATATTCCCCTATCTATAATCTTAGTATTAGATCTTGCAGCTCCCTTATTCCCCATATTATTATAGGATACATTACATACTTGACAACGCCAAATACATCTGGTTTGTGCCATCTAGCTACATTTTCCAAAAGGTGGTATGCATCTTGTTCCATTTGATCATCAGTCAATAAGCTTTTGCTTGCGAAATCTATCGCTGCTAAAAAAAGCATAATGGCATACAGGGATCTGTATCGTTTTCTAAATCAGATGCATAGGAAGCTCTAATCTCCTTCAATCATATCCCGTCTACTATATCCCAAATAACCTATTAGCATTAAAAGGATGCTAAGCCCTGTCATTATAATAAATATTCCAATATCGAAATCTTCCATTGGCATATTTGGGATCCAACTTTGGGGTATTGTTTTTAAAAGTGGTTCTGGCAAATCTAACATTCCCTCAAAATAGTTCAGGAAAAAAGAATAGGTCAAATAACCATAGATCACCTTGCCCAATCTAGGCATCCATCCAAGGGTTAAAGCAGCTAGGGCAGTAAAGAATAGTACGATAGGTAGAAGATTATATCCAATTGCAAGAAAATCGAATATATCCATAGAGCTATCCTCCATAACACTAATAGCAGCTCCGCCAAGGCCTCCTGCAGCAAATAAAATTCCTATTATAGCTACTCCAATTGCTAAAGTAACACTGGTCCAATATAATTGGCTACGTCTCACCTTGGTTCCATAAATTTGGCTAAGGTACAACCCCCTTTCTTCAGAGAAGAGTTTATTAACAATAGCAATCGGTAAAATTGCAACCAAGGCCGCCATTACCATCATTATGGTTCCGGTAAAAGATTCCTCTATGGAAACACCAGAGTGTGCAAACATCTGTTGTATTAATTCATTGCTATCAATAAAGCTTTCTATATCCCCATAAATAGCGCCATAGGCGGCCCCTAGAATAATAAAAGCTATTAGCCAGCTGATAATGATACCTCTATTAAGCCTAATAAACAGCCCAGGAACCGATAATAGAGATTTTTTGGCCTCCGCCCTACCCTCTTTCTGGGGTAAATATCCTGCCCCCATATCCCTAGCACCTTCCAGAGCAAAAGCAATTATTATCGTAATTACACTGAAAATTAAGGCATAGATAATCGGCTTCAAGTTATCTTGTGTGAAAGGATAGGTCAAATAAGTCCAACCCAGGGGATTCAACATGGATAGATCTGCATTGGATATATCTGTTCCTCCACGGATAATATAGAGTAGTCCCATAATTCCAAGGGAAGATCCAGTAGCAGCTGATGATATTGGCATAATCTGCGCCATGATTAATGCAATTCCAGCCCCCATAATTCCCGCTACTCCAATGGAAGCCCCAAATAGAAAAGCTCCTTCTGTGGAAATACTATCGGCTCCAAAGCTTATCATTACCCCGGCAACAAAAAACATTATCAAAATATTGATTAGTACTGTTTCCACTATTACAGCAAGGGAATTGGATTGTCTTCCAACTTGAAAAGAACGAATAAGTTCAGTCAATCCTAGGTCTTCCTCTTTCCGTGTATGACCTATTATATGTAACATGGATATTGTCATTGCAAATAGGGCACTAAAAAGCAACATCATGTGGGAATACATTGCCCCTAAAGTATAATCATTTGCGGTTTCTATAGGTGTTGGGCCTACCATAGATATCATGGCCGGGTTTTTCATGGTTTCGTACATACCTAATAATCCTTCTCCCCTTGTAATCTCCTCCATAGCTGGGACAAAGGCAGAGGCAAACAATCCAAGACCAAGAACCCAAAAGATGATCTTCTTCCAATCCCGCTTTAAATATTGTATAAATAATATATTCCAACGTGCAAATTGTTCCTTCATTCTATCTCCCCCCTATAATATCTATCCTTTATAATGGCGCATAAATAAGTCCTCAAGGGTTGGTGGATTGGCTTCAAACTTCTTAACCCCCAACTTGGTCGCCTCTATTAAAATATCGTTTAGATATTTATTCTCAACTGAAAAGATACCTTGATCATCCCTTTGTACAAAATCATGTACCCCCTTTATATCACGCAGCTTGGATACATCCTTTTCCGTTTCTAAAACAACAGTTGAACGGGTTAGGTGTCGCAATTCTTCAAGAGTTCCAGCTTCTACAATTTCTCCTTGACGAATAATAACCACCTTGTCCGCTAATCTTTCCACCTCACTTAAGATATGGGAAGATAATAGGACCGATTTGCCTGCCTCTTTAATTTTTTCAACTTCCTCTTGAAAAACCTGTTCCATTAAAGGATCCAACCCAGAAGTGGGCTCATCAAATATATATAGATCGGAATCAACCGATAATGCTGCAATTAGGCCAACCTTTTGACGATTTCCTTTAGAGTATCCTTTGGCCTTTTTTCTAGGTTCTAATTCAAAGCGTTCGATTAAATAATCCCTCTTCGCCCTATCTCCAGCCCCATGCAATTTCATAAACAAATCTATAATCTCTCCACCCGTTAAATTCCCCCATAAGGCCACCTCCCCCGGAACATAGGATATTCTTTTATGGATTTCAAAGCTATCCTTCCAAACATCTTTGCCAAATATCTTAGCATCTCCACTATCCATCTTAATAATGCCCAATAAGATTCTTATAGTGGTAGATTTGCCTGCCCCATTAGGGCCAATAAAGCCTACAACTTCTCCTGCCTCAACATCAAATGTTACATCTTTTAAAGCCTGAACCTTACCAAATCTTTTTTGCAAACCCTTTACCCTTAAGATTTTTGACATACTGTCCACCCCTTTATTTATAAAATATATCCTTCAATATATTGGAATAGGTTTTCCATTCCTTAAAAGCTTCTTTAGCAAACTGGCTACCATCCTCAAAATTATTTATTCGTCTGATAATCTTTTCTCCAAAGCCAAACATAGTCCAGTTTAATATTTCAATCGCCTTCTCTACATCTATATCATCCCGAAATTTAGAATAGTCAATATCCCTATATATCTCCTTTAATCCTCTATCGTACATAAGCGGTATTTTTTCGTCAATAATATCCTTAACATCTTTGGATTCTTCCAATTTTACAGATGCTAAAAAATCAAGTACATGGGGAGATTTTTTATATATTTTCAACTTTTGTATTCCAAAGTTTCCAATTTTCTTAAATATATCCCTTTCATCTAAATCAACCTTGTCATATAAACCTTCAACAACCCCCATACTATAATCAAGCAGATATATATATAATTCTTTTTTGCTATTGAAATAATTGAATAATGATCCTTTGGAGATTTTTGCATCCTTGACAATCTTATTTGTAGATGCCCTATCAAAACCATTTTTACAGATCATTGATGCCGCTTTAAAG
>DUNJ01000162.1 GCA_012839395.1 Tepidimicrobium sp. | reverse complement strand
TGCGGTCCATCCCGGAAATATAGCCTTATCGACGAGTTTAGCATATTCCTTCTTACATAAAATAGCCCCGCCCCTAGGTCCCCTTAACGTCTTATGGGTTGTTGTAGTAACAAAGTCTGCGTACGGAACAGGATTTTGGTGAAGTCCTGCAGCAATTAAACCGGCTATATGCGCCATATCCACCATTAAATAAGCTCCTATTTCATCTGCTATTTCTCTAAATTTTTTAAAATCTATAGCCCTTGGATAAGCACTAGCACCTGCTATTATCATCTTAGGCTTCTCCTCCAGAGCTATTTTTCTTACCTCATCATAATCTATCCTATGAGTTTCCTTATCCACCCCATAGTCTATAAAGTTATAATATACACCAGATAAGTTTACTGGACTACCATGAGTTAAGTGGCCACCTTGAGATAGATTCATGCCTAACACCTTATCACCCGGCTTTAAAACCGCGAAATAAACACCTAGATTAGCGTTAGAACCTGAGTGCGGTTGAACATTTGCATGCTCAGCCCCATATAGTTTTTTCAATCTATCTATAGCCAAATTTTCCACCATATCTACATACTCACAACCGCCATAATATCGTCTGCCTGGATATCCCTCTGCATACTTATTGGTAAGTTGGTTTCCCATAGCCTCCATTACTTGTAGAGAAACAAAATTTTCAGATGCAATCAATTCAATATTTTCCCTTTGCCTTTTGGTTTCCATCTTGATTATATCCAAAACCTTCGGATCATTCTTTTCTAAATTAGAAAAATACATATATTAAACTCCTTTCCTTGATTATAATATTTTCCCATAGTATAATCTAATCCATCAGCAAATAATATAGATAAACTACAAGTTGTTGCATATCTTGCATTCTAAATCAATTATATAAGTATTCCTTATTATTTACAAGATTATTATCGGTTATGAGGTGAAATCTATGGATATATATGAAGGCAATAGAAGAGAAGTAAAACAATTGCTACTTTTAGCCACATTGGCAGGTAGGATCATGTTAAAGAGTGGAGCCGAAACTTACAGAGTAGAAGATACAACTGAAAGGCTCTGTAAATCCAGGATGAACATTCAATACGCAGATGCTTTTGTAACTCCCACTGGAATCTTTCTCTCTTTAGAATATCAAAATGAGATAATGACATATCTTACAAGGGTAAAATCCATCAAGATAGATTTAAATAAAATCGATCTAATTAATCAATTTTCTAGAGAATTTGTTAATTCAAATATGTCTATAGATGATGGAATTAAAAAGCTTAGGAAAATAAACAAGATAGGTGTATATAATAAATTAATTAAATCATTTTTCGGTAGTTTAGCCTGCGCCTTTTTCTCAACTTTATTTGGGGGAGTTTTTTTAGACTTTATATCTAGTTTCATCGTGAGTTTCATAATATTGATAACTATCAATAAAATTAGTAAGTATAAAATGGCCTTTTTTTTAAATACCTTTATTGGTGCAACTTTAGCTTCTATCCTATCGCTATTGGCTGTACATATTGGCATTGGTCAAAATATGGATGTAATAATTATAGGATCCATTATGAGTATGATGCCCGGGGTTGCTATAACCAACGCTATGCGAGATACTATGTCAGGTGATCTCGTATCTGGGTTATCCAGAGGTATGGAAGCTATTTTTTCCGCACTAGCTATAGCCTTTGGTGTAGG
>DUNJ01000161.1 GCA_012839395.1 Tepidimicrobium sp. | reverse complement strand
TTGTCCCATGGAGCCAGTAAGGGCCACACCTATGATAGCGCCCAGCATAAGTATGATAACCTGGGTAATAAGTATATTCCGCCTTATAGTGTTGATTATATTTTCATCGCCTGCGGATAAGGATTTTAAGTCTGTTGACTTAAAGGTTTCAAATTCCTTACGGCAGATCTCGCAATGCTCCATATGTTTGAAAACCATATTTATACTATCTTTACTGGCTACCCCATCCCTTACTAGGGGTATTAGATCGCATATCGTATTGCAGGATACATCCTTCAATTAAACCCCTCCTCTTCCAATATATTCTTTATCCATTTCTTAGTCCGAAAATCTATAACCCTAGCTGAATTCTCACTAATCCCTACCTCCCCAGCAATTTCTGCAAAACTATATCCTTTAATTCTCATACTTACTATTTTCCTTATGCGATAATCCTTTTTCGATAATAGTTTATCTATCCTATTTAACTTCTCCATCGTTATTAGCTTTTCATCTATAGAATCCGATACATATAGTTTTAAAAGATCTTTATATTCAACCGTATATCTATCCTTGTGAATACTTTGAAGCCAGATATTTCTAGCTATTGAAAACAGCCATGTCTTGATAGACGATCTAGCTCTAAATCTTCCAATTGATATGATAGCATTTACAAATGTTTCGGATAATAGGTCCTCCGAAAGATCGGGATTTCTAGTTAACGATAGTAGATATCCGTAAATATCATCTTTATAAAGTGTGTATAGCCTTTCTATTTCCTTCACTAAAATCCCCCTTTCATATATTAGTCAGATATTTGGCGAAAACGTTACATGCTTACCGTAAATAAATAAAAAACAAAGGCCTAATATTATATTAGACCCTTGCTTTCTATCTATTCTATACCTAAAAGCTTTTCTACCATTTCTCTCATAGATTCCTTGTCGCAATTATTTTTATGGAGTATAGGCTTTTCCCTTAAGCTTCTTATTTCCTGAGGAAGTTCCATACCAGTTTTCAATGCCAAATTCTCTAAGGTTTCAAATTGGTCTTTTCCTTCTATGTCTATGCCTATAGACTTAGCTACCTTGGTTCCAAACTTAAAGGGACTAGCCGTCGCAGATATTAGGGTCTTTGTATCATCCTTGGTTTCTAAGCTATATTTCCGATATATATCGTAAGCTACTGCAGTATGTGGATCTATAAGATAGCCGTTTTCATTGAATATATCCCCTATAGCCTCCCCAACTTCTTCTTCTTCTGAGTAATTGCCGTAAAAATCGCTTATATCGATGGATTTCATTTCATAGAATCCCTCTCTAGAGAGCTTAGACATATTTTGATCTATTAGATTGGCATCCTCTCCACTTAAATGAAATAGAAGCCTTTCTAAATTACTAGATATTAATATATCCATAGAAGGAGATGAGGTCAATATGAGTTCCCTTCTCGCATCATATTCACCAGTATTGATAAAATCCGATAGTATGTTGTTTTCGTTGGAGGCACATATTAGCTTATTTACTGGAATACCCATTTCCTTACCATAATAGGCCGCCAAAATATTTCCAAAGTTTCCAGTTGGCACGGCAATATTAATCTTTTCACCTTTCCTAAGTTTTCCCTGCCTCCGTAGGGTTAGATAACCATGGAAATAGTATACTATTTGAGGAATTAGCCTACCAATATTTATTGAATTAGCTGATGATAGTATGTAGCCATTATCATTCATTAATTTAATGAAATTCTGATCGTTAAATAACTTTTTAACTCCATTCTGTGCATCATCAAAATCGCCCTCAATCCCTACTACAAAGGTATTATCCCCATTTTGGGTCAGCATCTGTAGCTTTTGAATTTCGCTCACCCCATCCTCAGGATAGAATACCACTATCTTTATGCCATCTACTCCAGCAAAACCCTCCAGAGCAGCTTTGCCAGTATCCCCTGAGGTAGCGGTTAAAATTACTATTTCCCTATCTACACCTCTTATCTCCATGGCTTCCTTCAATAGATGTGGAAGTATGGATAGGGCCATATCCTTAAATGCTAAGGTTGGTCCATGGAATAGTTCTAAAAAATATACGCCTCCAATATCCTTTACTGGAACTATCCCTTCTACAAACTTATCATCATAAGCCTTATCTACACAATGTCTAAGTCTTTGTGCTCCAAAATCGGTAATAAACTTGCTCATTATTTCGTACGCTAACTCTTTATAATCCTTATCCATTAGATTTTCTATATCATCCACCTTTGGCAACCTTTCTGGAACAAATAGGCCACCGTCCATAGATATACCCTGTACTATAGCCTCACTAGACGAAATAGATATCCCCTTATCCCTAGTGCTTATATATTTCATTTTTTACCCCCTGTTCAAATCCATAATATCATGCCATATTCAGATCTTTTAACCGATAAATTAAAAACTTTTCCCTGCTATCGCTTGCCTCTGGAACCCTTATCTTATTTATCAATTTAAATGAAGTGCTTTTTTTAAGATACAATTTATATTCCGGCATTGGATAATAGAGTATAATATCCACAGTGCGCCTATTCCTTTTAACCGAATGCAGTATATTGCCCACAACCTTTTTAAATATCTTAATAGAAAATGGATTGAAGAAATAAAACTTGTTATCCATCGGTTCTATTTCATAGTGTTCAGCAAGCCCATATTCAAATCTAATGGGAGCGGCTATATCCTGAAACCTATGCCTATAAGAAGCCTTATTGTTAAGCACTTCATCAAATGTTGTATCATGAACTTCCACACCAGTTACCGGTATCTTAAAACGATTATGGACATAGAACGCTACCCGTCCTCTGCCACACCCAAAATCCACCAATCTATCGGTTTTGTTTAGCTTGTACCTTTTAAACAACTCCTTTAGCGCCATATACGGGGTAGACTCACAACGGTTATAATGAATCGATCTATCTTTCCACTCCCTTATGCCGGTGGTTTTAATCCAAAGGGATTTATCATAATTCCTTTCAACCATTAAGTCTCTTCCTTTCATATATATGCTATAAAGTTTTCCGATAACTTATTTGTATATCGTTGATATCCCATTATATCACATTTGTGCTATAATAAAACTTTATTCTCTAAATAGCTTAACGGGCAAAAAGGCTAGCAAGGCCATCACCAACATAATAGAATAAACCGCTAAATAAGCCCCCGATCGCTCATATACATCAGCTGATATAATTGGTCCAATCAACGATGCCGGAATTAGTGCTAGCATTATAGCGCTTAAATTTTGTGGATAATATTTTTCTCCAAACTTTTTCTTAGTTAAGGCTGCAGATAGCGTAGGAGGTGCGCCATAAGCTATTCCCTCTAGAATAAATCCAATTATGAGATAGATTAAAACGCCAGTCCTATTGGCAAACATTATTAAACCTAGGCCAATTATAAAGGTTAAATTGCCAATTCCCATCGCTTTTTTACCACCTAATTTATCTACAATAGTGCCAAATATAAGTCTTCCTGCTCCATTGCCAATGGAAACCATGCCAACCATCAAAGGCAATATATCCTTTGATATCCCCACTTCTTCTGCCATATAACTAGCATTAGACACTATTCCCAGACCAACAGCTGATGTTATTATAGACCAGATAAATAACATCCAAAAATCTCTCATCTTCAACACTTTAGAAAGGTGATAATCATTAGAGCTTTCAATACCCTTATCAGCATCTTTCTCAACTCTTGGATATTTAATATTAGGTGCACCCAATAAAAACACTAAGAAAAATACTATAGCCAGCATCTTAAATGTCGTCACCCAAATCAATATATCCATAACCTTTTTCACCACTGTCCCTAAGAGCAAACTTCCCAGTCCCATTCCCATCAAAAGGGTCCCAGTAGCAAATCCAGCCCTACCGAAATACCATTTTGGAACAGTGGACAAAATTGCATTATAGCTAAGTCCTACTCCCAGGCCACATAGGACCCCGTAAGATATATATAGCCCCCAGATACTGGTTACTCGAGAAGTTGCAAAAAAGCCAATTAAGAAAAGTATAGCAGAAACAAGTATTATATTACTTGGTGGGCGCCTTTTTAGTATCATCCCAGAAATAATAGATCCTAAGCAAAAGGTAATCATACTGATGGAAAATGTTATGGAGGTTTGACTTCTGCTCCAATTAAAAGCCTGTTCCAATGGCGCCGCAAATAGGGACCAAGCATAGATCAATCCTAAAAACAACATTAGTATAGTGCTTATAGCTAATATTCGTCTTCTCATAAATTTACCTCCTCATCATATGCTTACCCATAAAAAGTCCCCCTTAAGGGGGACTCAGTTTGTAGACAAAACACGGTTTCCTTCTTTATGGAAACCGTGTTTCTTAATGAACAAATAATAAAACTATATAAATTTGATAAAAGACCATGCATATTAACGCATGGA
>DUNJ01000247.1 GCA_012839395.1 Tepidimicrobium sp. | reverse complement strand
GGTCCAAAGCAAAGTGGACCTGTGCGCCACATGACTGGCCGCCCCAATATGTTCTCCGCCACAGCTGCATCGAGTTCCCGTCCCGACAGAGCCATGATCTCTTCGCGTGTCACGGCTTGCTCACCTCCATCGAATAACGCTCGCTTAGGCAGTTGAACCCGCCTATTCCATCGCTTTTCAGCGATGGGACAGCTAGCCGGCAGCGCAGGTTTTCTAGATCGTCTAACCTCTGCGCTGCTATATAACCTGTATTGTGAGTGCATGCAACCCTCGTGCATCGTGGTCCAAGTTCCATGGTCGGTTTCTCTTCCTCGACGCCTTCCATAAGCCGGGACATCGACATGCCATAACATGAGGCAAGCGTTTTCAGTGCATGAAACGATGGGTTTGCTTGCCCTCGTTCTACGTCCGACAGATGCGATACGGAAAGACCGGTCTTGTCTTGGACTGCACGTAAGGTCATGCTGTGTTTTTGCCTAAGTCCCCTCAATCGCGCCCCGATGGTGGTGGTCATGACGCTTCCCCCAATCCTTGTGTCACTACAACGAGCTCATCTAGGATGCCGGGGTTCGCGTTACACCCTCTGAGCACGATGTCTACGGCCTGCATAGCCGGACTTCCGGGATTCTCGGGCCGCAACCCACCAGCTTCAATTCGGGCTCGGGTCCCCAGGATCAGCGCCTCCAGCATGTCAAATCGCGTCTGCTCTGTAGGTGTTAGCGGCCGCTTAGCCTTGCCCATCCGGGGTGTTGGCATAGCCCGTCGACATATTCCCAGTCTTTGATAACGCCTGCTGATAGCGTTTTGGGTGCGCTCGGGGAAGCCTGCCGCTTGCAACATCTTGACAATCTCGGCACGTTTGCACTTCTGGTTCTCGATGAGGATGGTATCTTCTGCTTTCGTCCAGCGCCGCCCGCTATTGGCGACATGCTCTTCAGGCGCCCATTCGGAACCACCTCTCACGACGCCACCCCCAGCAACTCCTCAATGACCTCACGTGGACGGTTCATCGCCTCAGCAATCTCATCCACACCTAGTCCGCGATAGTAGGCAAACCAACGAACTACGCCTGGTGTATCATCGGACAATGGCCTCGTAGGGCTGAGATCCATTGGCTCCTCTTCGTTGCGCCTCATGTACGCAGCCTTGCTGATGATGCTGGCTCGTGATCTGCTGTAGCCCAGTTTCAACAATTCAGCCTGCACTCGTTGTGAACCATAATCGTAGTAGCGAATCAGAGTATCAGTTTCCTCTGCTGCCCAACCCTGTCTTGCCATCGCTGCCACCTCCCTTATTTCAACTCGTGCTTGGCGTTGTAATTGGCATCACGACGCAGGAATAACCCGGATCCTCTGGATCCTGCAACAGCACTGGATGCCGGTTGCTTTGGTAGTAGATGTTCACTTCGTCTGCGTCCATCGCATAAAGCGCGTCTCGCAGAAATATAGGTCTCAGAGCTACTTGCACGTCGCCTCCCTTGATGCAACTAACCTCAATCTCCTCACGAGCCTCGCCGACCTCGACATAAGCAGCCTTGAGGTTCAGTGTATTGTCGGTCTGACTGAAGCGAATCGCTGCCATATCGTCTTTGCACATCAAAGAGACCCGTTCCACTGCTTCTAATAGCTGTTCTCGATCCGCAGTTAACCAGGTGAGAGCATCAGCAGGATGGGGCAACACCTGCTCCCATGCCGGGAATTGACCTTCAAGCAGCCTGCCCGTGAATCTCATATTCGAGGCAGTCGAGTGGATGTGGCTCGTGCCAATTGTGAGCCGCATCTCGTCCGCACCAGTC
>DUNJ01000160.1 GCA_012839395.1 Tepidimicrobium sp. | reverse complement strand
GGCATACAAGCCCTAGAGGAGCTAGGGGTGGTTAGTCCACTAGCTGAATTGGGAATAACAAAAGAAGAAGTGAGAGAGATGGCAAAGAAATTGGAGGCGCTGAAGGTCGTGAGGCTACAGAAATACCCAATTTCTTTGCCATCTCTCTCACTTCTTCTTTTGTTATTCCCAATTCAGCTAGTGGACTAACCACCCCTAGCTCCTCTAGGGCTTGTATGCCTGGCCTATATACCTTTAAATCATCGGCATTTGTTCCATCTAGAACGTACTTAAGATTGTTCTCCCTTGCAAATTTGAATAAGCTTACAAATAGGGATTTCTTACATAGATAACATCTATTTATTGGATTTTTAAGAATCTCCTCATTTTCAAATTCGTTCAACTGGATAATTTTATGAATTGCTCCCATTTCCATTGCTACTTTTTTAGAAATGGTTACATCGGATACCGGATGAAGTTGTGTTTCAAAAGTTAGTGCATATACATCTTTATTCTGCCTTTTACCTGCCTCACAAGCTACCTTTAATATCAAACTACTATCCACCCCTCCTGAGAAGGCTATGCAGACTCCATCCTCTACCAGCTTGGATACCTTATCTACTAGTGCGGTATATTTATTCTCCATTTCTGTCCATCCTTTCAAAATTAATAATTCTGGTACATATCCTTTGGGCTAGGTGAAGGTTATGCGTTATGACCAATAGCCCTAAATTCCTCTTCCTCCCATAATCTAAGATTACATTCCATATCTGAGCCTGTGTTATGGCATCTAACATTGTACTTATCTCATCTGCAATAATAAACCTAGTCCTATCATTTAACGCTCTAGCTACAGAAAACCTCTGCAGTTCTCCTCCTGATAACTCCCTAGAATACCTACTTAGCCAATCCCTTTCAATCCCCATAGCTTCCAATATCCTATGATCCATTGAACCGCTTTCCTCTAGCACATTCTTCATTCTCCACCTTGGATTAATAGATTTTTCCGGGTGCTGATAGATTAGCTGTATAGGGTTATAGCCGCTATGGGGAATCTCCTTACCATCTAATAACACTTGCCCTTCAACAGGTCTTTCGTAGCCAGCCAACACCTTAGCCAAGGTAGATTTTCCACAGCCACTTCTTCCAATCAGCCCTACAATTTCTCCACTCTTTATAGATATATTTACATCCTTAAAAATAAGATCTCCTTTAGGATATTTAAAACTTAGGTTCTTCCCTTCAAGTAACATTCTTACACCTCACCATCTTGCCCTCTAAATATATTATAGGAATATCTTCCTTGCATCCTTCATCCATCATATTGCATCTAGGTGCAAATAGGCACCCCTTTCCAATAATTCCACCATAGGGTTGATTACCCTTAAACGGTTTGAATTCATTTTGGGGAAGTGCGTTAAACAAAGCTTTGGTATAAGGATGTTTTAAGAAGTCTATTCCCCTGTGAAAATCCTCAACCGGTGCAACCTCCACAATAGTGCCTGCATAAAATATTGCAATCCTGTCTGCTACATTGAGAGCAAGATCTATATCATGGGTTATAAGTATTACCGCCTTACCCCTATCTGCAAATTCTCTAAAGTATCTTAGGGTTTTCATTGCAAGGTCTAGATCAAGGCCCGGAGTAGGCTCATCTGCGATAATCAAATCTGAATCTTCTTGATCTACGATTGAAACCATTGCCCTCCTTGCCATACCTCCCGATAGTTGGAATGGATACAGCCTTTCCGAATTTTTACATAGATTATATCGCTTAAAGGATTCCTTAAGCTTTCTTTTAGACTTGTCGTCCCTGTTAGGTCCTTGAACCTGCCTTCCAATTCTCATTAAGGGGTCGAGGTATGATATTGACTGGGGCACCAAGGATATTCTCCTACCCCTTAAGGATTTCTGCCTTTTTTTAGTAAGTTTCTCCCCATCGAAAATGATTTCTCCCTCCATGGTAGCGTTTTTGGGCAATATCCCCATAATCCCATGAGCAAAGAGACTTTTCCCACTGCCGCTAGAGCCAACTATGGCAACAATCTCCCCCCTATCTACATCAAGGGAAATATTGGATATAGCGTTCATATCATGCTGTCTTAGCCCTTTTTCATACATTTTAAACGATATTGACATATTGTTAACTTCTAATAATGGCATATACATCATCCCTTCCCTACTCTTGTGCACTATAAGGATCTAGCAATTTTTTTACATTATCCCCTAGCTTATCAAATAGGATTATTAACCCCACCAAGGATAATCCAGGGAAGAATGCTAACCACCACATTCCAGTAGATAGATACTTCATGCTTTCCGATAGTATAATTCCCACTGCCGGTTCTTCCGGTGATAAGCCAAAGCCTAAAAATGTGATGCCAGCCTCGTGTAAAATAGCATGGGGAAATAATAGTATTAAAGATACTATAAACTGGGGCAGAATATGGGGTAATATATGCCTTCTTAATATATAGCTATTACTTCTACCCAGCTTTTTGCTTAATTTTATATAGAATTCACTCCTTATTTGAAGAACCTCGCTTCTTATCAACCTTGCTAATCCAGTCCAATGGGTAGCTACAATCCCGATCAATAACCCCTTAAATCCCCTTCCCGTTATAAAGGAGATGATGATCAAAAGTAGTATATGGGGTATACCCATAACTAAATCTATTAGCCAAATTATTATACTATCCACCCACTTAGGCATGATCCCAGCCAATGCACCGACTATAACAGCAATTACCCCACTAAATATGGAAGCAACTATTCCAATTATAAGACTTATGGAAAGTCCCTTTATGGTTCGAAGAAACATATCCCTTCCAATCCAATCCGTGCCAAATAGATGATCTAGCGATGGCGATAGATTCTTTGATGAAAAATCGGCTTTCAGGGAGCTTTCATCGATCAATAGTCCCCCAATCAGTATTAAAGTTAAAATGGATATTGTAACGATAACCATAATTATCGATTTAGTTCTTCTGTTCATCATATGTCTGTCTCCATTATCTTAGGATCTATAAATCCATATATTATATTTGCAATCGTATTACCTATAAATACAAATATGGCGCTAAATATGGTAATCCCCAATAGCAAGGGTATATCGCTTTTTATTCCAGCTTGCACCGCCGCTTGTCCCAAACCGGGGTAGGAAAAGATCTCCTCTACCAATACGCTCCCTGCAAACAATTCGCTAAATGAGGAGAATTGAAGGGTAATTATGGGTATTAAGGTGTTTCTGATCCCATGATCCTTTATTATCTGAATATTATCCTTTCCCCTTGCCCTTGCAAAAAGAACATAGTCACTTTGAAGTACTGATATCATTTTCTCCCTAGTATGCAGGGCTATTTCCCCAAAGGATCCAAGGCACAAGGTGGCTACCGGTAACACCATGTGGTATATCCTGGTACCTAAAGCCACCTTATCTGAAGTCTGCCCTATAGGTACGCTTAAACCTATGGGAAACCATCCAAGATAGGTGGAAAATACTATAAGCAGCAATAGGCCTATCCAAAAACTTGGGGTAGACAATAGGATGATGCAAATTGACTTGATAAACCTGTCCAGTTTTCTTCCCCTAAATAAACCCATAATTATCCCCAAAATATATCCTATAATAGCCGATAATAGCCAGGCACTAGCCATAAGCCCTAGGGAAGTTTGAAATTTTTCCTTAATAACATCTATTACAGGTCTTCTATATATTAGGGAAGTGCCAAAATCTCCCCTAATAATGGCACCTCCCCAGGATATCCTGGGGAGGTGCCATTATTAGGGGAGATTTT
>DUNJ01000159.1 GCA_012839395.1 Tepidimicrobium sp. | reverse complement strand
TATTCAATTAGTTCAAGGAACTTCTCATAAGCCTTATTAGAATCGATAGTGTCTTTCAACAGAGATAATGCTTCGTCCTGGGATTGAACCCTTTTTGCTAGCAGTAGAAGTTTAGAACCTAGTTTCAAGCAGAGTCTATATAGATCTTCAGGCCCCTGACCTTTCAGTATTTGTATTGCTTCCTTAATCTCGAGGGCATTTCCAATTGCATTACCTAATGGTTGATCCATATCAGTTATAAATGCTACGGTTTCACGTCCATATCCAGTTCCTATATCTACCATTTCTTTAGCTAGCTTCAAAGCAGAATTCAAATTCTTCATAAAAGCACCGTTGCCCACCTTTACATCCAATATTATAGCATCCGATCCGATAGCTAGTTTTTTGCTCATTATGCTGCTAGCTATAAGCGAAATATTGTCCACCGTAGCAGTAACATCCCTTAAGGCATAAAGTTTTTTATCCGCTGGTGCTATGTTGGTGGTCTGACTACACAGCGAAATATTTATCTCATTGGTGTTTCTTATAAGCTTCTCCATAGACAATTCAACTTGAAAATTTTCTATGGATTCTAATTTATCAAGAGTGCCACCAGTATGGCCTAAACCTCGCCCAGACATCTTAACAAAGGGCACATCACAGGCGGCAACCATAGGGCCCAACACTAGGGTCGTCGTATCCCCAACTCCTCCTGTTGAATGCTTATCCACCTTTATGCCATCTATATCGGATAAATCCATCATCTCGCCAGAATATATCATAGATCTTGTCAGGTTTAAAGTTTCCCTTTTACTCATCCCGTTCAGAAATATAGCCATCAATAATGCAGCAATCTGGTAATCCGGAATTATGCCTTTTGTATAGCCTTCAATAAAAAAATCTATTTCACGGGCCGTTAATTCCTTATTATCCCTCTTTTTTGAGATGATATCATATATTTTCATTACAACCACCTCTTTTATATGTTAGCCAATATTTCCACTATTAGCCGTTCGAAACTATCCTCAACCATCAATGAGGTCTTTATTACATCTTCATGGTCCAAAGGCTGATCTAGTATACCAGCAGCCATATTAGTAATACAGGATATACCTAACACTTCTATACCTTGATGAATGGCTACAATAACTTCCGGCACCGTAGACATACCTACAGCCGATGCACCTAATATCTTAGCCAATTTTATTTCAGCAGGAGTTTCATAAGTAGGACCAGTTAGCCACATATATACGCCCTCTTGTAAAGGTATATTCAGTTTTTTTCCAGCTATCTTAGCTAGCTTTATAAGGTTCTGATCATAAGCATTCGTCATATCCACAAATCTAGGGCCTAAGGTATCGATATTTTTACCTATTAATGGGTTCTGGCCCGTAAAATTTATGTGATCTCTAATTATCATTAAATCCCCTGGGGAAAATTTTTCATCAACACCACCGGCTGCGTTGGTTACTATAAGCTTTTTGATTCCCAAACCGGCCATAACTCTTACTGGAAAGGTGATTTGCTTCAAAAGATATCCTTCATATAGATGAAATCTACCTTGCATGGCTATCACTTCTTTATTGCCCAATTCCCCTATTATTAGCCGCCCCTTATGTCCCTCTACAGATGAAATTGGGAAATTGGGAATATCCTTATATTCAATAATAATTGGTCTATTAATCCTTTCGCCTAATCCCCCTAAACCTGATCCTAGTATCAATCCAATATTGGGTCTCTTTTGAATTTTCTTCTCTATATACTTTACGCTGTCAATAATCTTATTAATATAATCCAAAATATCTTCCCCCCTATGCCCTAGGATGTGAATTATCATATACATCCTTCAGCTTTCTATTATCGGTTACAAATGCATATATTTGAGTTGTAGAGATATCCGAATGGCCCAATATCTCTTGAACAGTTTTTATATCCGCCCCATTCTCCAGTAGATGAGCTGCAAATGAATGCCTTAAAATTTGCGGTGTTATCTTCTTATCGATACTTAATTTCTTACTATATTGTTTTATGATCTTCCAAAATCCTTGTCTAGTCAACCTATTGCCATTGTAATTTAAAAATAGGGCAGCTTCATCTTGATTAGTTAAAACCTCTTCCCTGTAGTTGAATACATAATTCTTTAAGTATTTTAAAGCGATGCTTCCAATGGGAATTACCCGTTCATTAAAATTGGCTTTATTTAGATACAGATATTTAAATTCAAGATCGAGCTCGTCCAAATCAAGAGCAATCATCTCTGAAGCCCTAATTCCGGTTGCATATAAAAGCTCTAGCATGGCCTTATCCCTGGCACCTATGTAATTGGTAGGATCTGGTTGGGCCAAGAATAAATCCACTTCTTCTCTTGTTAAAATATTGGGCAATTTACGTTGAGGCTTTGGTGAACTAAGATTAAAGGTAGGATCTTCATCGATTAGCTTATTGGCCAAAAGGTATTGATAAAAACATCTTATGGATGCCAAGTTCCTTGAAATGGTAGAAATGGCCTTACCATCTCTCTGCAAATACATTAGATAAGTAATAATGCTAGTCTTGTTAACATCCCTTATATCATCTATATTATTTTTCAGTAAATACTCTTTAAATTGAAGCATATCCCTTTTATATGCATCCAATGTATTTGGGGTCAAACCCTTTTCATGTCTCATATAATCTAAGTATTCATCTTTTATTGATTCAAACATAATGCCTCTCCTTTATTAAACAGTTTATACAGTCAATTAAAATAACCATGTAATAAGCGTAAGAAAATGGGGGAAACATAGGCTTCTATTAAACAACCAATTAAAATAAATATGGAGAAAAAAAGCACTAATATGGAATAATTGATAAAATTAAATTGTGCGCTTCTATTATTCTTAATGTTTATATCTCTCCTTCGAAACTTTTTAGTAGATAATGTCAAACCTATGGCTGCTATCGATATTATGCTAGGAACTATCAATAAGTTATGGGGTAAAATACCTAGTATAGAAAAAAGAAATCCCTTAACCCCATATTCATTTACCAAAAAACCAACTGTGAACCCCATAGCAAAGCCTCTAAATAGAATAGTAGCCGGGATCGTAAACAATCCTATTACTACCATTCCAGTTACCCAAATCAACATTATAGTTTTGAAATTATCCACGGCGGACTGTTTCAATATAGATATATTATCAAACGTATTTCCCTCTATGTTTCTAAAGAAAGAATTAAGAAACATAATAATTTTATTTTTATGTTCTGTGTTTAGAACTTTTATCGTAATAGCTCCTACTACTACTCCTAATATAAATAAAATTGTAATTATAAGATAAAAAATAAAATTGTCTTGGAATTGTCTAAATAGCCACCTTTTAATTCCATTAAACAATGGTTTATCCTCCCTCCAGATAATACAAGCCTCATATAAAATGATATGCTTTAGGGAGGAATATTATCACCTTATTATCTACTTTGATCCATATGTTTTCTGGCAAATAATATACTAATAATGGTTTTACTATCGCTTATTTCGCCTTTTTTTATTTTATCCATTAAATCCTCTATCTTTATTTTTTTCACTTCTATGTATTCACCGTCCTCCGGCTCTGCTTCTCCCTTTAATAGATCCGTAGCTAAGAATAGATACATCTTCTCGTTGGAAAAACCAGGTGATGTATAAAATTCAAAAAGAAATTCCATATTCTTCGAATGATAACCTGTCTCTTCCACCAATTCTCTTAGCGCCGTCTCCCTAGGCTCCTCATTTATTTCAATTTTACCCGCCGGTATCTCTAATATACTTCTCTCTATCGGCTTTCTAAATTGTCTTACAAGGACCATACAGCCATCGTTGGTTATAGGGACAATTCCGACCGAGCCAGGATGTTCCACTATTTCCCGTTTTGAATACTTTTTATCTGGCAATTCTACAGTATCAATTCTAAGATTTACAATTTTACCTTCGTAGATTTTTTCCGTTTTCATAGTTTTTTCCTTATAATCCATAAAGTATATACCCCCTATTTTAATGCCTCTATGGCATATTTACCAGCAGCACCTAAAGCTATAAAATAATCCTTATCTTCCTGATAGCTTCTCCCCATAGTTGTAGTATTTAATTGAAAGTATTCCATAGCTTCAAATATATCTTCCCCTTCTTCATAATGGATTTGGTGTTTTTTACGGATATTAGAAATATCAATTTGCCTATTGATTACATTAGCTTTACTGTCATCCAATATAGGCAATATTACATTGCCAGATGTTTTTGCAATTTCTGCCAATACTGTCCTGGTGTGATGGCTTAAACCTACATGCCTTTTCCTTGAATCCTTAAAGCTTATCCTAGGCACTACGATGGGATTACCCCCTAAGGTGTTGATCGCATCAATAATCAGACCTTGTTCTACTCCGCTAAATCCGTATTTAGTCCCAGTACCGACAATACCAGGTCCCATAGCTATTATGGTTATATCTCCCTTTAGAATCTCCTTCGCTGCAATCAACCCAGTATAAATATTAACGCATTCTAAATCTCCACCGAAAGCATTCCCTATTGTAATTGTATTCTTAATCAAATCCTTTTTCTTTAGTAGCGGAACTGTATTGCTAAAATAAATAGGCAGTGAAGCACCATCGGTCATTATATAGTTTATTTTGATATCCTTATCATACCACTTTAGCATGGCTGCTATAGGCCCTAACATACTATGTAGAGATCCAATTAAAAAAACATGCCCACCTAATGTTGTAAACTGTTTAAATTTGTTGTGATATGGGCTATCCTCCTCTTCTGCCGATAAACACCTTAGTTGCAGAGGTGTGTATCTTAGTTTCATAATATGCCCCTTACCATGGGTTGCCTTCGTTTCATTGGAATAATTAAATATTACAAAATGACATCCACCTGTTCCCAAACCTAGATTGACAGCTGTTGTATTCAATATTACAGCATCGCCTTTTTTTATTGGGCCAGTTAATCTATCATAGCTAATTGCAACAGTAACCTCATCTTTAAGTTGTACTTCGACCCATGTTACATCTCCATTGCCTCTAATAACTTCTATAACTTTAGCCTGTTCATAGCTTAGAGGCAATGGAGATGTAACATGGGTCGAAGTACAACTTAAAGATGAGGTTACTGTTGCAATTAGCTATGATAGATTAACTGGCCCAATAAAAAAAGGC
>DUNJ01000158.1 GCA_012839395.1 Tepidimicrobium sp. | reverse complement strand
TTATCTCCTATGATGGCATTTATGTAAAATCTCTTATCATGATCCGGGCCTACTTCCTTCTCCACAACATACTCGATATTTAAGACAAAACTCCAGGAAAAACTTCAGAAAAACTCCATGGTAAATATCGAGTATGTTGTGGAGAAGGAAGTAGGCCCGGATCATGATAAGAGATTTTACATAAATGCCATCATAGGAGATAAGGTCCTAGGAAAGGGTATGGGGAGAAATAAAAAGGAGGCCGAACAGATGGCGGCAAAAGAGGCTCTATACAGTGTAGGTGAAAGAAATGGGTAAAAAGCATTTTATCATACCGATATTTGTTCCCCATTTAGGTTGTCCCCATGATTGCATTTTTTGCAACCAGAGAAGAATAACAGGATTATCTACAGATGTAACACCTGAATATATTGAGAAGACCATAGAGGAATATCTATCTACATTTCCAAGGGGTGGTATCAATATAGAGGTGGCCTTTTATGGTGGAAGTTTTACCGGTATCGATATGGATATACAACGAAAGCTATTATCCATTCCCTTAGGCTATAAAAGGAAATGCAAGATTGATGGTATCAGGCTATCGACCAGGCCTGATTACATAAATAGGGAAATTCTGGACTTGCTTCAGGAATATGAGGTAGACACCATAGAATTAGGAGTACAATCCTTAAGAGACGAGGTGTTGAATAAAAATGGAAGAGGCCATAGCAGTGATCAGGTTTATATAGCAGCTAAGTCGATTAAGAATAGTGGATTTAACCTAGGATTGCAGATGATGATAGGACTGGTGGGCGATACTAGAGATGGCGCTATATTTACAGCTAAGGAATTTATCAAGCTAAACCCTTATTGTGTAAGGATATATCCTACCTTGGTTATCAAAAATACCTATTTGGAGAGGATGTATGAAAGAGGAGACTATAACCCCTTGTCCCTTGAAAAATCTATAGATATAACCACGGATATACTTATGTTATTCGAGCACTACAAGATTAATGTTATCAGGGTGGGGTTACAGCCTACGGACAGGGTAAGCCTAGGCAAGGATGTTGTATCAGGCCCATTTCATCCATCTTATAGGCAACTGGTAGAATCCAATATATATAGGATCCTATTGGAGGATTGCCTAGATGGGATAGGGGGATCTACATTGTCTAATGCAGTCATAGGGATTAAAAGCAACGGCAAAAATATATCATATATAGCCGGACAGAAGGCAAGTAATACCAAGTATTTGATTAACAGATATGGATTAAAAGATATACGTATTTATAAAACAGATATGCCAGAGAACCTTATTGGGATATGCATAGGGAATCGGGAACACAGGATAGATAAAGAAGAAATTATAGAGAAAAACTTAAGGGAAAGAGCCCTAATATAGGTAAGGGGTGTTTGAATTTGCACTTAAAAAGGATGGAAATGCAGGGTTTTAAATCCTTTGCTGATAAAATTGAAATTGAATTTGAAGAAGGAATCACCTCAATCGTAGGACCAAATGGTAGTGGTAAAAGCAATATATCAGATGCCATTAGATGGGTATTAGGAGAACAAAGCGTTAAAACTCTTAGGGGTACCAAAATGGAAGATGTTATATTTTCTGGAACCGACAAGAGAAAGCCATTAGGATTTACTGAGGTTACTATCATAATTGATAATCAGAATGGTGAGATTCCCATCGATTATAAAGAGGTAGCTATTACGAGGAGAATGTTTCGTTCTGGTGAGAGTGAATACTATTTAAACAAGAACTCATGCAGGTTAAAAGATATTAGGGAATTGCTGATGGATACTGGTATAGGTATAGATGGCTATTCCATTATAGGCCAGGGGAAAATAGATGAAATATTGAGCACTAGGCCGGAAGATAGAAGAAATATATTTGAAGAAGCAGCAGGCATAGTAAAATATAAATTTAAAAAGGAAGCTGCTGAGAGAAAACTGGAAAAGACAAACAATAACCTATTAAGGATTAAAGATATTTTAAACGAGCTGGGAAGGCAATGTAAAAGACTGGAGATTCAATCGGAAAGGGCAAACAGATTTATAGAACTATCTAAAAAGCTGAAAGAGCTTGAGGTCAACCTACTCATTAGGAGCATTGACAGGGTGGAGAAAAAGCTTTCAATTACTAAGGATGAGATAACACAGCTTCAAGTTCAGATAGACGGTATTGTAGATGAAAGAAATAGGGTTGAAAAGGATCTTAGTTTAATAAAAGGACAAGTAGAAAAAAATGAGGCTATTTTGGAAAAGGCTCAACAGGAAAAAGCTCAGCTGGTTAATATGTTAAACGATAAGAAAAATCATTTAGTCCTCCTCAAGGAAAAGGAAAAATTTTACATTAAAGATATGAATAGATTAGGAATGGAGATAGAGAATCTAGGTAAGGAGTTAGAGCTTTTAAGAGATGCAGAGGGTTCTTTATTGAGGGAATATAAGGGCATAGATAAACGGTTTAATGCTTTGAGAGATAAATTATCACATAATAGGACTGAACTAGAAGAGGTGGATGCTATAATCCAATCCCAGGAAAAAGCGATAGAAGAAAAGAAGGATGAAGTTGTGGATTTGTTAAACAAAATCACGGATAAAAGAAGTAGAATAAGTAGTATAGAAAGTTTTAAAAAGAATATCGATAAAAGAATTATACAGATAGAAAAACAGATACAGCTATTGTTGAACAGGAAAGAAACAATCCACGATTCATTGGAAGAAATCCAATCGATGGAGCGGGAGGAAAAAGATAGGGTTGTTGAATATACGCGTTTATTATCCGATATAAGGGCAAAGGATAAGGAGGACAAGCTTTTATTAAACGATTTACATAATGAGATAAACCAAAACAAGGTAGACTTGCAGGGGAGTATATCCAAGTATAATCTGTTGAAAAACATGGAGGAGGCTTATGAAGGATATTATAGGAGCGTTAAAAATTTAATGCTAGCCTGTGAAAAGGATAAGGAATTGAGAGGGCGATTTGTTGGTATAGTAGCTGATCTGTTAAAGGTGGATGAAAAATATGAAAGAGCTATAGAGATTGCACTTGGGGGAAGTTTGCAAAACGTTGTAACACAGGATGAAGGAGATGCTAAATTTATAATCGCCTATTTGAGAAAAAAGAACTTGGGAAGGATTACATTTTTGCCCCTCTCAACTATTGAGGATAGATCTATATATATAAAGGATCAAGATAGGCAAAGATATGGAATCTTAGGGCTCGGCTCGGAGCTGGTAAACTATGATATGAAATATGCTAATGTTGTGGGACATCTTTTAGGTAGAATTATAGTTGTAGAAGATTTAGATCATGCTATATTGGCTG
>DUNJ01000157.1 GCA_012839395.1 Tepidimicrobium sp. | reverse complement strand
ACCGCTCTAGAGGAAGAGGAGAAGAAAAAGGAAGAGGAAGAAGATAAGAAAAAGGATAAGGATAAAAATGGAGATGAAGATAATAATGTTATACCCCCTCCCATAGATGACAATGAAAATGACAACAATGAAAACAATAAAGAAGACAACAACGGCAATAACAATAATAATGGCGAAGAAAAAAAGGGTAATGATAAGTCCAACGATAATAATAACGGTCAATAATTGAGTAGGAGGTAATTAATTGTTTTAATTACCGGCCTCGCTGGACGCACATATAAGAGCTAAGGGATCCTAATAGATTCCTTAGCTCTTTGTCTTTGGTTCCGAAACTATTGCCATTATATATCCAAATAATATAGCTGCTGCAATACCCCCCGCAGTGCTCTTCAGTCCCCCCATAAAGGCCCCAATAACTCCATTGGATTTTGCGCCATCTATGGCTCCCTTGCTCAATGTGTATCCAAAACCAGATATGGGCACCGTTGCACCGGCCTCCCCAAATTTAATAAGAGGTTCATACCATCCAATTGCTCCTAACACAACCCCTGATATCAAAAATATCAATAGTATATGAGCAGGGGTCAATTTGGTGGTATCCAAAATTATCTGACCTATAACGCATAATAGACCTCCCACTATGAATGCCTTTAAATACTCCATCCCACACCTCCTTAAAATATCATATTATCTATAGTAATCCCATGGGCTATTCCTGGAATGGATTCATTTTGTAAAACGGAGATAGGAGAATGTAGTGCACCTGTAGCAACCAATAGAACCCTATTTAAGTTGCCCTTTAACATCTCCTCATATATATAAGCGCTTAAGACTACCGCGGCACATCCACAACCGCTAGCCCCAGCATGGGTATCCTGCCTTACGTTGTCAAATATCTCCACCCCACAATCTGTATAATTGTTGGAAAGATCGTAGCCTTCTTTTCTCATAAGATCTAACAATACATTCTTTCCTATGGAAGCTAAGTCCCCAGTTATAATAAGATCATAATCTTCCGGATTATATCCCGTATCCTTAAAATGCCTAGTTATAGTATCTATTGCAGCTGGAACCATAGCTGCTCCCATGTTGTTGGCATCCGTTATCCCATAATCCTGAATCCTTCCCGTAGTAACATAGGTTATATATGGTCCATTGCCAGTGGATGATAATACAACTGCACCAGCACCGGTGACCGTCCATTGGGAGGAAAAAGGTCTTTGAGCACCATATTCCAGCGGAAACCTAAACTGCCTTTCTGCACTGCTAAAGTGGCTAGAGGTAGCACATACTACCTTATCCGCAAATCCTCCATCTATTATCATAGCCCCTAAACTTAAAGATTCAGTCATGGTAGAACAGGCTCCATATAGGCCAAAATAAGGTATTTCAAGCTGTCTAGCTGCATAGCCAGAAGATGTTATCTGGTTTAATAAATCCCCTGAAAACAAATATTCTATCTGATTTGGTGATAGATCCGCATTTTGAATAGCTAGCTTTATTGCCTCCTCCTGGATTTTGGCTTCTGCCTTTTCAAAGGATTCTTCCCCCCATAAATCATCCTCGAGAATGACATCGTAGTAATCTTTTAAAGGTCCATCTCCCTCCTTAGGCCCAACGATAGAGGCAGTGCTGACCATAGAAGGGGGGTTAGATAGCTTAACGGTCTGTGTTCCAATTCTTTTTAATGCCATAGGCCTTATCCACCCCCTGCAAGTACTATATATAGTATTCCCACTACAACGGAGCTGCCAACCCCATAGACCAGTACAGGGCCTGCAATATTGAACATCTTTGAGGCCACCCCAAATATAAACCCCTCTCTCTTAAATTCCATAGCCGGCGATACTAAAGAATTTGCAAATCCAGTAATAGGTATGGCTGCACCTGCCCCTCCCACCTTCCCTATCTTATCGTATACTCCAATACCAGTTAAAAATGCTCCCGTAAGTACTAGTAGGATGGAAGTGCCCGAGGCAACCTTCTCCTTATCCAATCCATACCTAGATAATATATTTCCTATTATCTGCCCAAATACGCATATCGATCCTCCCACTATAAATGCAAATATCATATTCTTTGCATATGTGGGTTTAGGTATCCTTTCCTCTATATATTTCTGATATTCTTTATTACTCATTTTCTCCATTTTTATTCACCCCTAAAATAAACTTCTAACCCTCATAATTCCCAACCAGTAATATAGGGCCCCTGCTAATTTACCAAATATCAGTGCTATTATGATGAATTCTAACTCATGCTTAGCCTTAAGCTTTTTCACCAGCACCGGAATTACATTCAACACCTCTGCCAATGCCGAGGTAAATAGCCCTAAAAAAGTGCCCATTATCAAACCCACCGGAATACATAAATATTTACTCATATTAAGCTTAAAATCGGAAAAATATATGAAGCTAAACATTACAGCACCCAACATCATTACATATTCAAATAGCCTTATATGTTCATTTGTTTCGGTTATCTGGGTTATCCTTGGTATTAATCTTAGTAATGTTAAAAAGGCAGCTATAGCACTGCCGATGGTAATTCCTCCAGATATCCCAAGAAAAGCCATAAAAAGGGATTTCATCATAATACTCACCGCCAACTATTTCATTTTCTTACTGCTCTTTATCTCATTCAATATGCTCTCCTCCAAATCCTTATCATAAACATACAATTCCAACTCCATTGGACCTGGTTCCTGCCTTCTTCGCTTACTAAAACTAAATACCCTGCTAAAGAAAGAAAACATCCCTATTCCAATACCCAATGATAGTGGTATGGTCAGTATCAACGGATCATCATTCTTTCTTCCCGTGATGGTATAATATATCTTCTGCATTGTACTCCCCATATCCACATCCTCATGGAAATTTACTATTGCAATTCCAGCACCAAAAAACAATACCACCATAACCAACAATATCTTAAGCATATGCAATATCCTGCTTCTCTCTTCTTTACTTTTAACCTCAATCAACACATCTGGTCCCCCTATTATGGTAATATTCACATCGGATATCCTCTCCAATATCCTAGTAGTTATTTCCGTCCCAGAGATATAATCATACATTTCCTGATTCTGACCATTATAAAGCTTGGTCCTTTCAACTTTTTTCTTTATATTCTCGTTGTTACAATATACCTCTCCTACATCTTCCACATATAAATGAGTATTTAAATCTACTGCCTTTTTGGTTTCCAAATTTATATATACCTGTTCTTTACCGATGCCCCTCACTCTCCATCAAGGTTTTGTAGACCAGTCTAGCTCTCTTAGGATCCTCCCTATTAGCACCCAATTCTCTATACCATATAAAACAACCTAATATCAGTATTGCTATTATCAATAGCATTATTGTTCTTCTTCCTATCCATTTTCTGATCATATAACTCACCCCAATCTACCATTATTATTCTCTAATCGCAGATTTTAATACAAAAAAACAGGGCATAAACCTATGCCCTGGCTAACATTTTTTTCATTTCTCCAATTATCTTTTTCTCTATTCTAGATACCTGAACCTGAGATATTCCTAAAAGTTCTGCAACCTCCACCTGGGTCTTATCTTTAAAATACCTCAATATTATCACCTGCCGATCCCTATCCTTCAACTTGGATATCAGTTCTTTAAGTAATATGCTATCTATCATATCCTTTTCCTGTTCCCCATCTACTCCGATCCTATCGATTAGATACAGGGGATCCCCATCATTTTGATATATTACCTCATGTAAATAGTTAGGGTGATAGGAAGATTCCAAAGCCATCACTATCTCCTCTTTATCCACTTTTAGCTCCTGGGAAAGTTCCTGAATGGTAGGCTCCCTACCCAGGCTCTTAGTCATAGCCTCCTGGGCAGATTTTATCCTATTAGCCGTTTGCTTTAAGGATCTGCTCACTTTTATTAACCCATCATCCCTTAAAAACCTCTTAATTTCCCCTGCGATCATAGGAACCGCATAAGTTGAAAACTTCACCTTATAAGACGGGTCAAATTTATCTATAGCCTTTAATAGGCCTATGCTACCTATTTGAAATAAGTCATCCACATCATAACCTCTGTTGGTAAATCCCCTTAAAACACTCTTTATCAGTCCAATATTATGTCTTACCAATCTATCCTTGGCCATTCTTTCCCCATCCTGGGCCCTTTTAATCAACTTCATCGTTTCCTCATGAGACAATAGTTGTCTATCATCATTCCCCTTGTTCATAATATCTACTCCTCATGGGAGAGACTCTTGAATTTCTTTACCATTCTAACTCTAGTTCCCTTTTTAGGCTCGCTCTCCACCGCCAACTCATCCATAAAGGTCTCCATTACCGTAAAGCCCATTCCAGACCTTTCCATATCGGGTTTAGATGTATAGAAAGGTTCCATAGCTTTATCTATATCATCAATACCTTTCCCATTATCCTCAATAATTATTTCGATACTATTTCCCTCAATGGCGGCTTCCACCAATACCATCCCTTCTCCATATTCATAGCCATGAATGATGGAATTGGTAACCGCTTCCGACACAGCCGTCTTTATATCCGATAACTCCTCCAGCGTTGGATCCAACTGGGAAGCAAAAGCCGCCACCACAACCCTAGGATCCAACGCTGGAGGAGTTATCGGATATAAAGACGGCTGTGTCGGGAGCGGTTACCAATTCCATCATTCATGGCTATGAATATGGAGAAGGGATGGTATTGGT
>DUNJ01000232.1 GCA_012839395.1 Tepidimicrobium sp. | reverse complement strand
TGGCTATTTCAATACCATCCCGTCAGCCCACCCGCATCCAGACGATATCATTATAGAAAAAGATATGTTACAAAGGTTTTTCCAGCAGTTGACGAAAGATGAGTCTGCAGTTATCTACTGTCGCTTCTTTTTGTGTATGTCCCATCAAGAAGCGGGGGAAAACCTGAGGATTACCGCTCGCCGAAGCAAGTATTTACAGAAATGTGCACTTGAAAAGCTCCGAAATTATTGTAAAAAGGTAGGTATTCAGCATGTCAAATGATTTGAAGAAATGGATGGATGGATACGAGGATTGGTTAATGCGAAATGAGGACGTTAGCTCTAACACCCGCCAGACATACGTTAACTGCAATCACCGCTTGCTCACATCGCTAAAGAAAATGCCAGACACCATTACGGCGGATGATACTTTAGAGTGGCGCAAACAAAAATTAGATGCGGGATATCAGCAAAAAACACTCAATAAATACCTTTCTGCTGTTAAGAGCTTGATGAAATATGCGCATGCCCGTGGCGAGGTTAGCGATGTAGAACTATATACAATATCAACTATCAAGCAATTTCGCGTACCTCAGCGTATTCCCAGGTATATAACCCGTGAACAGGTCGAACTCTTATTCAAACAGTGTGACCTCAAAACTACGGTTGGCTGGAGAGACTTGGTTATGCTATTTTTACTTTATAGAGGGGCCTTGAGGGTGGGAGATGTTCATCATATCAACGTGAACGACATTGCATATAATTACGAGACGTTTCGTATAATAGGTAAGGGGAACAAAGAAGCAGTTGTTCCTATCGACGGCAAAAACTTTCGGTCTGTACTAAAGAAATGGGTAAACCAAATTCGCCCCACGGTAGCCAATGTGGAGGAGCGAGCGCTAGTGGTAGCAACCCCCAGGGGAGCTTATGGCGGAACCCGCATGAGCATTCCTGCCATTAAAAAGAGAGTAAAAACTTTGGCACACAGGGCCAATTTGCCAAGCTGGGTTTCGTGTCACTCCTTGCGTCATTCTAGGGCGACTCACCTTCTAGAATCAGGGATGGAACTTAGATATATTCAAGAACTCTTGAGACATTCTGATATAAGTACTACAACAATATATACACACGTTTCCACTGATGCGCTAAGAAGAGAGCTGCAAAAGTATTCACCGGGAGAGGAACCTGTATGGTAGTCGTCTATATTGATGTTTCGGCTGAAAATGGTTTCGTCTTTGTAGTTTACGACGAAGATAAGAAGCAACCTATTTACGGCGAAACGTCGCGGTCATGGAATGCCTTCAAAAAAAGAATTGAGTCTGGGAATAGTGTTAGGTACAAGGTGTACCTAGACTCTATGGTGCGCATCGATGAACTCTTGGATGACGATGATGTAGCCAAGGGGGTGATAGATAAGTCAGGCATTTATATAAACCCGTTCGATGAAGATGAGGGCGGCGAAGACTATAACGATGGGGAGGATAATTCGTGAAATGAAATACGTAGATAGAACCGATTTGAGTGTACTAATTTACGGAGTGCGGCTTTGCTATCAATCTTGGCATCGGTCGGATGACCTTGGTCCTAATGACCGTAAGTTATTAAAAAACATTGAGAAAATGAAGCATTATAGCCCCTTTAATCTGTTGTGGTATTGGTTCGAGGAAGTTGCACACGATGATTGGCTAAATTGGATTACTAAAAATCCTACCTTCCAACATTTTTGTTTCTATGCACCCCAGAGAGGCGAACTATTGGTCAACGCTCGTACCCTATTGGAGGGCAAGGGTAATGATGATTTTACAGACGAACTAATCAGACAGGTGAAAGACGTCACGCCCGTCATTTTCGGTGACACGGATGCAAATCTAAAAATAGAGCAAGAGAGTATTTTCCCACAAGACGGGGATGACTATATCGCTGTTCTTGATGTGTTCCCCAAAACAAACCCTAAATTGGTAACTATAGAGGTCAAAGGATTGTCTAGAGCACTCTTGCAACAGTGGATTAGGCACTTTCAATTCCCTCTAGTAAAGAGTACCCGCTATACCCTTAAGGAGCTTGTGAACAATCCTATAAGCAACTTTACAGAAGTGGGCAAATATGACATAATTGATGAAACAAACACGGGCAACTTAAACTACCTAGCATGGATTATCAGGCAATACAATGTTCCAAGTGATTACGCCAAGTATGCTTTGCCCGAAGCGTACAAAACGCATCTTGTTTCAGTCTTCCCTGTTTGGTCGCTTAATAACTTACTTGACGTGCGCAGTACAAAGGCGGCTATGTGGGAATGGAACAAATGGACAGACCTTTTGAAGGAGGAATTGCCCAAACATGGAATTGTATGAACAAACACAACAAGTAAATTCAAACACCCATTCAGGAATAGGGTATTGGATAACGGCCCTAATTGTCCTCCCGTTTATTATTGGAGTCATATCCCTTGCCCCCACCTTCCTCGCCTGGTTAGGGTGGACGGTAAGTTACGAATGGGTTGGTGAGA
>DUNJ01000156.1 GCA_012839395.1 Tepidimicrobium sp. | reverse complement strand
TTCTACTACTCAACATCTATAACCTCTCTACCCTTATAATATCCACATGCTCGGCAAACTCTATGAGGTAACTTTGGTTCATAGCATTGTGGGCATTCCGATATTGTAGCTTTTGTAAAACCATAAGCTGAAGCCCTTCTTTTATTTCTCTTTGCCTTGGACGTTCTACGCTTTGGTACTGCCATTAACAACACCTCCTTATTTATCCGAAAAAAATTCCTTTAGCTTTTCAAGCCTTGGGTCAATATCTTCAACAACACAATCACATTTTTCCTTGTTATGATTGGTACCGCATTTAGGACACAGACCCTTACAATCATCACCGCAAAGTGGTTTCATGGGAAGGAATAGGATAATTGTATCGATAATATGATCCTGAAGATTTAGTCGATCATCCGTATAATATATAATATCTTCATCCTCATCCTCCACTAGCTCTTCCGGCTTCATAGACAACTTTGCCGTTATGGTTGTGCTGTCATCCCTGATAAAGGGTTCTAAGCACCTCCCACAATCCTCCTTATATCGATAAAATATTTCTAAATATAACAACTTTTCACCATCAACCCTATAAATTTCCCCTTCATACCCTATAGGCTTTAAAAACTTAATCCTTCTTCCATTAAAATCTATGCCTTCTCTCTCTACTTGCCCCCGGATTAAAATACTAGAAACCACTTCATCGCGAAACTGCGATAGATCGATACTCATATTATTCACCTCGTAAACTAACACACATAATTATATAAAGGAGGTGTGTGTTTGTCAAGCGCTATTATCCTTCTACCAAATGGAGAGTATCCCGCGCAATCATCAACTCCTCATTGGTCGGGATAACCAAGATCTGGGTAGCTGTTAAATCCTTAGTTATAATAGCTTCCTTACCTCTAACCTGGTTTAGATCTTTATCAAGCCTTATATCGATACAATCCAAACCTTCGCATATTTGTTCTCTTATTGTGATGGAGTTTTCGCCAATACCAGCAGTAAATACCAGTACATCTATATGACACATCAAAGCAGCATAAGCCCCTATATACTTTTTAACCCTGTTGCAGAATAGATCTAAGGCCAATTGGGCCCTTTCATTGCCATTAGCTGCAGCTTCTTCTAGGTCTCTAAAATCGCTGCTAACTCCTGAAACTCCTAAAACCCCTGATTTCTTGTTCAATATCTCACTTACCTCGTCAAATGTTAGGTTTTCTTTCTCCATAATAAAGGGAATTACAGCTGGATCAAGGTCTCCAGATCTAGTGCCCATCGCCAAGCCCTCCAATGGAGTAAAGCCCATGCTAGTTTCTATAGACTTTCCACCTTGAACAGCGCAGACACTAGCCCCATTACCTAGATGGCATGTTACAATATTTAAATTTTCTATATCCCTATTAACCATCTCAGCGGCCCTTAAGGCAACATATTTATGGGATGTTCCATGAAAACCGTATTTTCTAATACCATATTTCTCATACAGTTCATAGGGCAATGGATACATGTAATTGGCCATGGGGATGGTCTGATGAAAGGCCGTATCAAATACCGCCACCATGGGTACTTCTGGCATAAGCTCCCTGCAGGCCTCTATTCCCATTATATTTGGTGGATTATGTAGAGGCGCCAAGCCAACACAATCTCTAATTGCCTCCATAACTTCATCATCGATTATAACGGATTCTGAGAATTTCTCACCGCCATGAACAACCCTATGCCCAACCGCCCCTATTTCATCCATAGACTCTATGGCTCCATGATTGGGGTCCACCAAAGCATCCAACACCAATTTCAATGCCTTTCTATGGTCTTCCATGGGTTCTTCTATTATGACTTCCTTCTCTCCAGTCAACTCATGTTTTACCCTAGAACCATCTATCCCTATCCTCTCGACTAAGCCTATTGCAAGCAACTCCTCACCATCCATATCTATCAATTGATACTTTAGTGAAGAACTACCGCAGTTTATCACCAATATGTTCATTATAAATTCCCCCTAACCTTTATTTGCTACTTTTATAATATTATAATTTTGTTAAAAAATCAACGATATTATAATTTTATTATGATTATGCTATAATGTTGACAAAGATATATGGAGGTTATCTCTATGAAAGTTATAGGATTAATTGCTGAATACAATCCATTTCATCTTGGCCATAAATATCATCTGAAAAAGTCAAAACAGATAACTAATGCAAACTATTCAATTGCAGTGATGAGTGGATCCTTTGTGCAAAGGGGAGAACCTTCCTTCATAGATAAATGGACCAAAGCCAAGATGGCCATAGATAATGGAATAGATCTTGTCATTGAATTGCCGTTCATATTTTCAATCCAATCCGCAGAACTGTTTGCCCTAGGGGGCGTTAAACTGCTTGATAATCTAAATATTGTAGACTATATGACCTTTGGCAGTGAAATAGATAGCCTAAATGATCTTAAGAATATTGCAAAAATACTGGTCCAAGAACCCAATTTCTTCAAGCAAAGCCTTAAAAGATACCTCAACGAGGGGTTTTCCTTCCCAGTAGCTAGAAGCCATGCTTTAAAAGATGTTTTTAGAAATTGTAGGCATAAAATAAAAAACCCGGATAATATTGAAGAAATTTTAAAAATGCCCAACAACATATTGGCAATTGAGTATCTAAAAGCATTAATAACATTAAACAGCCCTATAAAGCCAATAGCTATCAAACGAATAGGCAGCGGCTATAGCGATAAAAGTCTAACTAATAGGATTGCCAGTGCTACCGGAATACGCAATTCCATATTAAAAAATGGAATTGCAGCTGTTAAAAAATATGTTCCCATATCGACATATCGCCATCTCACAAATTATATTGAAAAATATGGACAGTTCAATACATTAAATAATTATAGTCAAATAGTCCATTATTTAATCAATATAAACGGAAAACATGGGCTAATAGATATAATGGATATGGAACCAGGCCTGGAGAATAGGTTTATTAAAAAATCTACCATATATAAGGATATAGATCACTTGATTCAATCCATTTCCAGTAAGCGATATCCTAAAACTAGAATTCAAAGAATATTAATACACCTTATGGCTAATCTAACTGAACGTTCATTCAGCCAATTGTCAGCCCATCATCCTTCTTATATAAGAGTGTTAGGTGCCAATAAGAAGGGATTTTTGTTGTTAAATGAAATCAAGAAGAACTCTAAAATTCCCATTATAACTAAGTTTGCAGATTATAGACATCATAACGATGCCTACCTAAGTAAGATTATCACTATGGATAAGATATCTACCGACCTGTATTTTATAGGGTTGAATACCAGGAAGCCATTTATGGATAGGGATTATTATACAACACCTTATATGATAACTGATTAACGATATAATCGGTATTTTATTCATATTAATCGCCCCCAAAAATATATATAGAATAGGCCATCAACAATCATAATAAGAAATGGGGGCTATTTATAGATGAAAAATTCTTTTTTAAATATCCTATTTTTAATATTTATACTCTGCATCCTATTAGCGATTATAATGCATCCTAATAAAACCTTAAAGAGCGCTTCAAAGGGATTAAATACTTGGTTTAATATAGTAGTACCCTCCCTCTTGCCCTTCTTTATCATATCAAATATTTTAATTGAAATTGGATTTGTAAAGCTCATAGGACAGCTTTTAGAACCTTTGATTAGGTTTCTATTCAATGTATCGGGAGCTGGAGCATTTTCATTCTCCATAAGCGCCGTATCCGGATACCCAGTAGGCGCTAAGATCGTGTCCGATATGAGGCAAAGTGGTATCATATCCCAATCTGAAGCTAATAAAATGATATGCTTCTCGAGCACTTCCGGCCCCCTATTTATGGTAGGAACAGTAGCCACGGGAATGCTGGGGAATCCGTCTTTGATACCCTTGATTATCTATCCCCACTATTTAGGTGCTATTACATTGGGTGTTTTAATGAGGTTTTATAAAAAATCAAATACCATATTAAAATTAAAGCTAGGTAATACCCTCCCGAATGAAAAAACAAATCATTCCATCGGTTCCTTATTGACAGAGGCCGTTCAAAAAAGTCTCGGCACCATAACCTTAATAGGTGGATTTATAATATTTTATTCCGTACTAGTAGAGTTGCTATTTATCTATATTCCATTTAACAATATAATTAAGGTTTTATGTGCAAGTAATTTAACGACCATAAATATAGATATTTTAAAAGGGTTTGTTGCCGGATTATTTGAAATAACTACCGGTTGTAATATAATATCCAATGCAGATGTAAACATTTTGAACAAAATTATGCTTATTAACTTTTTAGTAGCCTGGAGCGGGTTTTCCATCCATAGTCAGGCGATGAGCTTTATTAATCGCACCGATATAGATGCCAAGTTATATGTTTTG
>DUNJ01000230.1 GCA_012839395.1 Tepidimicrobium sp. | reverse complement strand
TTCAATCAGAGAAATCGCAAACCAACTTAGTCTCAAAGTCGACATCGTCCATGTCACGGATCTCAACGAAATCGTAGAGCGGGGTGTCATGTTGACTCCTGCAGTATTCCTAGACGGGGAGAAGAAATGTGAAGGCAGAGTTCCGACAGAGTCAGAGATTAGGTCTTGGCTTACCGGCAACGCTTAACGCAAGAATTGCTCAACTGCTAAGGGCCTACCTGTCATTAAGCAGTAGAGAGGCACAACTCACACTACGGAAGGATCCTGCACCCCACGATAGCAGGGTTTTTGTGTTGTGCGACGACCTCAACGAACTTCTCGAAAGACTAGAGCTAAAGGTCCCACCGCGTGTGCTTCTTCTACCCATTCCTAGTAGAGACCGCATGTAGTCACAAGCCGTTTTTGATACAATGGGGCGCAAACGCCCGTTACTATGGGCGTTTGCGCTCTTTCTGTGATTACGCACTGTCTAGTGTCTCAGGCTCACAAAACGTTCTTAGTGAAATCTTCGTTCCATGACCATAGTGTGTAGCGAACTACTAAGAAGATGTCCCCGATCTTAATACACAACCGATACCACGTATAGCGGCGCATCCGGATCGTTTTCTCTAAGCGCGACACATAACACTCCGAAGGTTATCACAGCTAGACCGTGGTTTTCATCGCTATTGCACAGCATCTCTAATTCCTGCTGCATCCAGCCCTTGCAAGCCCAACTTATCTAAAGTTCTCCCTTCTGTCCAGTAATCTGTGTCTTTGATAACGCACGCAAAGTCAATAAGAATCTTCGTAAGAGGTGTCTTTACTTCTAGCGCATCTGCGAGTGAGGCTATTGGGACTAGACCCATGGGAACATCTTCCGTAATATATCGATCAGGCACAATCGTCGAGCTTGGGAGCACTTCGCCAACACGTTGCACAACATCCCGCTTCTTACCCCCATAGCTTATTTCAAAGAACTCCTCATTAGTAATACCTCTTATCCCAAGAGCCTCGATGACTGCCATCCTCTCGTGATCAACCTTCTTTACGATGGGCTTAACTGGCTCCGTAACCCACTCACTGAATTCAAAATTGGCAGCTTGTCCTTCAGACTTGGTACGCCCCCAATTCAGAATTGTTGTGGCTACATGTGTCATGGGATTTGTATTATTCAGACCCGTTTCAAGCACATTATCCATCGGTTCAATCTGTGAAAACGCCGGTTTAAGTGCTTCGACCACCTTTGGAGTGTCCGAAGCCGGTAACGCAGCCACTCCAAGCCACCGCTTGATATCTTGAATTCCAACTACTCCAGGACCCACAATTCGGGTTGCATACAGTAGAATGTTCGTTTCTGCAAGAATAGGACATTCTGCACCGCGACTCTGCAAGATACTACGAAACACCATAGTGCCGCCAATGCAACCCGGATTTAGCACAATTATCTGATGAGATTTCACCACGGGAGCAAGGGCATTAGCCATGAATTCATGCGCGTAAGCAGGTACTACGACCATGATAATGTCAGCATCTAACACAATGTCTTCTACGTTAGTACTAACACGGGATATTTCTGCAAACCCTTCACGCAGATCTCCAATCATTCGTATCCCACCCTGCCTCTGCACATACTCGATGGCCTCGGGAAATGGATCATATATCCCTACAACATTGAACCCTCGCAGTACTAGGTCTCCAGCCATCGACTGTCCACCATTACCAGCACCAACAACTGCGTACCTGAGGTTTTTACTCATTAATTACTCTCCTTTCATTTCTGGTTCAGTTCTCCCATGTTCATATTCATGGCGCTAGCCCTTTACCGCTCCAGCAGTAAGCCCAGATACGATATACCGTTGTAAGATGACAAACAGCAAGATTTGTGGAAAAGAAAACATGAATGCAGCTGCCATCACTTGATCCCACGGAGTGTACATTTCGCCTTTAAAGGCTGCAAGCCCCATCGTCCCTACCCACTTCGCAGGGTTGGTTATAAAAGTCTTTGCAAACAGATATTCATCCCACGCGGCAAAAAATGAAATCAACGAAGCTGCAATTACGGCTGGAATAGCAAGAGGAAGCATTACTTTAAATAATACTCCTAACGTGCTACATCCATCCACGACGGCCGCCTCTTCGATTTCTTTGGGTAGGCTATCAAAGAATCCCTTCAAAGTCCAAGTGCATACAGGCAATGAGAAAGTGCAATTTGCAATTACTAAGCCCTGAAACGTATCTAGAAGCTTAAGATTGGAGAAAATGAGGTACAGAGGTATTATGATTAGGGTGGCCGGGAGCATCTGAGTAACTAGGATTAACAGCCCGAATAGATTCTTACCGGCATATTTGAACCGCGATAAACTGTACCCCGAAAAAACGGAAAATAGAACTGAAAATACTGTAGATGTAATCGCCACTAGCAAGCTGTTACGCATCCACATCCACATAGGGAATTCCCTGACAACTGCTGAGTAGCCCTCAGTACGAGGCGGTGCTGCTATGAACGCCGGGGGTGGAGTGAATAGACGGCCTTGGTTCTGTAATGACGTCACCACCATCCAGTATACCGGAAAGCCGACAATAATACAGACGAGACCCACAGCTAAGTACAACAAGATTCTATCTTTATACCTAACCATTACCCCGTAAACGCCATCAGACATGTGACCGTTCTTTAGTGCCATATTATCACGCGTCATCAGCAATACTATCATTCCCTTCACCAGTTGACAGAGTCTAATCAGTACGCTTGTCATATACAAAGTACATAATACTTAATAGCAACGATATAAGGAAGCCTACTACTCCTAATGCAGATGCATAACCCATATCGAAGTAATTGAACGCATTTCTGTATACTGCCACAGACAACGTCTGCGTAGCGTCCATCGGACCTCCTTGAGTCATAATCCATATGATGGTAAACCGCCGCAGAGACCATATGATGTTGAGAAGAAGCAGGATGCCCGAAATAGGCCTAAGTCCAGGCAGAGTCACATTAACAAATTGCTGCCACTTGCTGGCGCCATCCACAATTGCTGCTTCGTACAGATCCCTGGGTATCGCTTGTAATCCTGAGAGTAGAATTAGTGAGCTAAGGGGAAACGTCTTCCATATAGTCACTATCAGCACAGCCACCATGGCCAGGTTAGAATCTAGAAACCATTGAAGAGGTTCTAACACAAAACCCAGCTTTACCAGAAAGTAATTCATAACGCCGAACTGATAGTCAAATATCCAACTCCATATTAATCCAGTAGAAACTGCAGGTATTGCCCATGGAAGAGTTATCAGTACACGAGCAACGGTGCGTCCTGTGAAACGTGCATCGACAAGTAATGCAGTCACAAGGGCTACGATGAATGTTCCTGCTACACTGAAGAAAGTGTACATTAGCGTAATTCTAAGTGAGTTCCAAAAGGACGGATTCCGAAGCATATACTTGTAGTTGTTTAGTCCAATGAAAGGTGCTTTTTCAGCAAACTTCACCGCGTACAGACTTAATCCAATGCCTTTCGCGGTCGGGTAGAGAACAAAAGCTGTGATACATAGCATCGTTGGCGCAATTAGCAGATATGGCCACAATCGAGTTGATAATCTACTCTTTCTGAGGCTTATCATATCAGTTACAATTCCCCCTATAATGCCTTATTGCTCTCCCTCAAGATTAATCAAGAAAGGGGCGGCAGCAAAACTAACCCAGAACGATAAGGCTTTGCTGCCTTACCCCACTTTGTCCTTACCTATTCAACATCTGAATCCTGTAATCCTGTTATCTTTTCCGGCTCAGCACATCCTCGATCTCCCTCTGGGCCTCATTCATAGCCGTCTGTGCTGGTTTACCCCTATGTAGCACCTCTCCTACTTTATTCGTAACAATTTGCTGAATCTCAGGATGGAACTCTTCAAAACCTTCCGCAAGTGAAGGAATCATTGGGGCACCATCGAATGCTTGATACCAGCTATATGCCTTCATGAACTCCTCCGAAGCCATACCTTTCATAGCGCCTTCCACGCGAGTCGCTTCCAGATACTTAGCCTGGATATCGGGATTCAGCATCAACTTGATGAATTCTGCAGCAGCCGCCTTATTAGGAGCATTTCTCGGAATTCCAAGGAATAACACCTCACCCGCAGATGTTCCTGAAGGTAGAGGAATTCGGGCAGCTCCTAACTCTTTGGCAGTTTCGGGATTGCTGGCATGAACCCATTCGTAGAAGTAAGAACCATCGAAGCACATGGCAATTTTGCCCTGTGAAAATAGAGTCCGTGCCGTAGACTTATCGATGCCCCACGGCACAGTTTTCGAATCGTAGACTTGCTTGTACATCTCAATGGCTTTAACCACGTTAGGTTCGTTCACTGTCAATTCACCATTTCTCGCCCACCTGCCATCAAAACCGTACACCCATTTCGAAAGATCAAAAAACATGCGGCCCGTCTCGGCAGGATTAGTAACAATAAAGTACGCGTACTGTCCCAGTTCAGGTTTTGTGAGCTTCTTAGAAACGTCAAAGAATTCATCAATGGTAGTAGGAATGTCTAAACCCTCTTCAGCAAACAGGCGCTTGTTATAGAACATTGCATTCGGGATGTTCTCCTGTACTATTGCATAGTATATTCTGTCATCGCCCCTTGCTAGTTCAGCCGACCCAACTAGCTTATCCTTGATTAGATCAAATTCAATGTACTGATTAAGAGGCTCTAAATAGTTAGAATCCATCATCTTGCCTAAAGACTCAAATGTAATAACAGCAACATCAGGAGCCGTTCCACCTGCTATCCTGGTAAACAATACATCTCGAGCATCCGTAAACGGCACAGGAGTGCGCTTGACGTTAATGTGGGGGAACTGTTCTTCAAACATATCGACTACTGTACCAAGAATATCCTTCTTACCGGGCTCTAACCACTGATAGTGAAAAAACTCGATGGTAGTCTTAGCTTGGCCCAGGATAGGAATAGGTAATAAGCTCGACACAAATAAGGTGACAATCATGAAAACCACATACTTAATAATTGTAGCCTTGTGTTTCATAAGAGACCCTCCTTGTTGTTTAGTAGCGCGTTACCACCTCACTGGCCATATCACCCCTACTTTTGACCACCCCCCCCATTTTCTACATACAGTTAATCAAGTATTTTCATATTGTATCCGTTGCCATACGTTGGCACCATTTAGCACAACCTCACTAAGCCGAAATCCCTGGCTTAGGTACATCTCATCAAGCCCACGTGATCATGTTGCGTTATAGGCAACGCTGTTGACAAATTTGTCCCTTTTAGCATTCGCCATCTGTTCTTGAACTCCTTTATTTCGTAGGAGGATTCCTGCAAATATCCTGTACCAGTATGTTGCTATGCCTTCAAAACCCAGAATAGTTTATTTTAGCCCCTCTTCATTGTCCTAATACCCCTATACAAGGATATTGCCTCTAAGTAAAAGCTCATACTCGATAACTACAGCATCCATAAGACTGAACCCGTACAGAGGTGTATTACTATCTATTACCAACCGCCCGCGGGTAAGGCTGTACTATTGGCCTTGCTACATGCCACAACTGAACCCTATGGAGATATGGTCACGACTTAAGGATGTAGTTTAGTTGCAGCAAATAGGTTCTATGGGACGCTAGATACCCGCATAAATGCCGTAGAGACGTTTTTCAGAGAACTGACCGAATCAGAAGCCCTTACGCTGGCAGCTTGATTATGTCGAAAACTAATCGAACCTTACTTAGTATTCGATTTCACAGGTGTTCACCTTTGAGCATAACAACTATGTTTCTCAAAGCACTATATACCAGACCGACATCGACAGAGATAGAAATGAACTGTACGCCTAAATCAGACCATCTCCTGGCTGCTT
>DUNJ01000017.1 GCA_012839395.1 Tepidimicrobium sp. | reverse complement strand
CAAGGTAAAAAAGGTAGGGACCGGTAAGTCTGCTTCTCAATGGCCGAAATCTTTTCTTTTTAGTACATCAGGATCTCTTTGTGAGGGGATAAGACCTTCTTTGATGTATCTATAAACGTTTTAAAAGGTAGGTATATTAACCTCACGTGGATTCTTTTTGTTATAATTATATTTAGACATATTGTTTGCTCCCTTCTTAGTTGCTGGTAACTTAGGTATAGCAAACTTTATGTCTTTTTAATTGTTGCAGTTCATTTTACAATACACCCAAAAAGTTTTCTGAATAGTATTGACAATGATAAATTATCATGCTATATTATACTTTAACTACAAAAACAAAGATTGCAATCTTGTTTTACAATCAATAAAATAAGGTTATACATAAAGACTATGATGAAGAGTGAGCCATTAAGTAGATCAAATACAGAGAGCTGGATTAGGTGAGAACCAGTTTTGACCTAATGGCGAGCAATCACTTCAGAGTCATATAGCCGAAACCTAGTAAGCTATATCGGTAGCCCCCGTTAAAAGGGCAGGGTTTAAATAGGTTACAACGCCTATCGAACCTGGTGAGGTAATTATCGTGAGATAGTTATGAAATAGAGTGGTAACGCTTCGAGGAGCCTCTATATGTAAAAACATATAGAGGCTCTTTATATAATCTATTTATGAAGGGGGAATTTAATTTGATTAACATAGATGATAGTGAAGAAGATATTTTAATTGAAAAAGGTTTAGTAAAAATGTAAAAATGATTAAAAGGGGTGTGTTTTAATGAAAAGAAGTTTGTTTATAATATTTTCATTGGTTTTAGTATTGAGCTTGGTTGCAGGATGTGGATCCAGCCCAGCTGGAGGCGGCACCGGTGACTCAGATACCATTAGGGTTGGATTAAATTATGAGTTGTCAGGAGAAGTTGCAACTTATGGTTCAAACCTAACAGATGGTATCGAATTAGCGGTGGAGGAAATTAATGCGGCTGGTGGGGTATTAGGAAAGCAGATAGAGTTGGTTAAGGTTGACAATAAATCCGAAGATTCAGAGGCAGCCAATGTTTCTGCTAGGTTGGCTACAAGGGAAAATGTAATTGCTTTATTGGGGCCAGCTACATCTGGGAATACAAAAGCTGCAATACCAGCTGCTACCCAGAATAAGATTCCTTTGATCTCAGCCTCCGCTACGGCAGATGATATCACCATAGATGCTGATGGTAATGTAAGGGAATATGTATTTAAAACCTGCTACAGCGATTCCTTCCAAGGGGTTATAATGGCTGAATTTGCAGTTCAAGACCTAGAGTCGAAGAATGCAGCTATACTGGGAGATACTACTAGTGACTATGCCAAAGGGCTTGCAAAGGCCTTTAAAGAAACCTATGAGGGGGCGGGCGGTACTATTATAGCTGAAGAAGCGTATCAGGCTAGTGAAACCGACTTTAAAGCGGTTTTAACCAATCTTAAGGGAATGGATCCAGATGTACTATTTGTACCTGGATACTATGAAGAGGTTGGGCTAATAATTAGGCAAGCCAGAGAGATGGGATTCGATGTACCCATACTAGGTGCCGATGGCTATGAATCTCCAAAACTAATTGAAATAGCTGGCAAAGATACCTTGAACGATGTATACTATTCAAGTCACTATTCTCCAATGGATGATGCAAAAGAAGTGGTTTCATTTAAGGAGAGCTTTGAAGAGAAATACAATAAAGAGGCAGATGCTTTCAATGCCCTAGGATATGACTTAGCTTATTTCCTAAAAGACGCACTTGAAAGGGCAGGAGAAGCAGATACCGAGAAATTAAGAGAGGCACTTGCAGCAACTGAAGAGTTTTCAGGGGTAACTGGATCCTTCTCTATGGATGAGTTTCATAACCCTGTAAAGTCCGTAACCATAATAGAGATGAAAGAAGGAACTCCAACATTTTTAAAGAAGTTGGATCCAAGATAACAATATAGGATGAAATCTTTAGGGGACTATTGCCCCTAAAGATTTTGTTCTTACAAAAAGGAGCAACGAAATATGGAACAATTATTACAACAACTAATAAATGGTCTATCTCTAGGCAGCATATATGCATTAATAGCCCTAGGATATACCATGGTATATGGAATTATAAACTTAATAAATTTTGCCCATGGTGAAATTTATATGGTTGGAGCTTACGTAGGATTTGCATTAACAACCTTTTTGGGCCTAGGTTTCCTTCCCGCACTAATAAGCTCCATGTTGATATGTAGTTTGTTAGGAATGCTTATAGAGAAAGTAGCTTACAAGCCGATGAGAAATTCCACTAGAATAGCTGCTCTTATTACAGCTATTAGTGTATCCCTATTTCTACAGTATACTATGATGTACTTTGCAAGGCCAGATACAAGGACCTTTCCAAATATTATAACAAATAGAAAGTTATCCTTTTTAAATGGAAGTATAATATTGGATGTGAAAAACATCTATATAATATTGATTACAGCAGTATTAATGGTAGCTCTACAATACGTCGTTCATAAAACTAAGATAGGAAAGGCCATGAGGGCAGTATCAATCGATAAGGAAGCCGCTGAGCTTATGGGGATAAACGTGGATCAAGTTATATCTTTCACCTTTGCTATAGGATCCGCACTAGCTGGCGCAGCGGGAGTTCTTGTAGGAGTATATTACAATACCATAAACCCCCTAATGGGTGCAACACCGGGATTAAAAGCCTTTGTTGCGGCAGTATTAGGGGGAATTGGAATAATTCCAGGGGCGGTATTTGGAGGGTTTTTCCTTGGAATGACGGAAACCATGGTAAGTGCCTACGGGGGGTCCGTATTCAAGGATGCAATCGCCTTTGCAATACTGATCCTAGTACTCCTGGTAAAACCCAATGGGTTGCTGGGCAAAACTACTAGGGAAAAGGTATAGAGGAGTGGAAAAATGAAAAGACTTAGCAGAAAACAAATTATGATCATAATTGGATTGCTAGCATTTTATGCCGTAACAAATTTTATGATCAATAAAAATATTATAGATTCCTATCTACAGTTAAATATGATCGTCATCGGTATAAACATCATACTGGCTGTCAGTTTAAATCTAATTACAGGTTTTACGGGCCAATTTTCCTTAGGGCATGCCGCCTTTATGTCCATAGGGGCATATACCTCTGCAATACTAACAGCCAATTTTGGGCAACCCTTCATACTATCCATAGTCCTATCGGGGGCCGCAGCAGCCATTGCAGGTATATTGATTGGAGTCCCCACCCTTAGGTTGAAGGGGGATTATCTGGCTATTGCCACCCTTGGTTTCGGTGAAATTGTAAGGATTTTAGCTTTAAACATAGATTATATTGGTGGAGCTATAGGATTTAATGATATACCCCAGTATACTAACTGGACTTGGACTTTTATATTGACGGCAGCTACGATTGTATTAATATACAACTTTATCAATTCCTATCATGGTAGGGCATGTGCCGCCATAAGGGAGGATGAAATAGCTGCTGAAATTATGGGTGTCAATGCTACTTACTATAAGGTACTAGCCTTTGCAATGGGCGCCTTTTTTGCTGGTATAGCTGGGGCCTTGTACGCCAATTACTTCTATTTCATAAAACCTGATTCCTTTGGATTTATGAAATCTATAGATATTTTAGTAATAGTTGTCTTTGGTGGCATGAAGAGCATAGCTGGCTCCATTGTTGGGGCCATAGTGTTAACCATAATCTCTTCCTTCCTGCAGGGCATACCGGAATTGAGAATGATTATATATTCATTGATACTATTTGGAATAATGATCTATAGGCCAACTGGACTTATAGGTGATGACAAATTTATTATAGGCAAAAAGAAAAGGAGGTCAATTTAGATGCCAGTATTGAAGGTAAATAATTTAACCAAAACTTTCGGTGGAATCAGCGCAGTTACCGATGTAAGCCTAGATATAGAGGCTGGGGAGATAATTGGGATAATCGGTCCAAACGGAGCAGGTAAGACCACCTTTTTCAACCTATTGACCGGGCTATATTCTCCAAATTCCGGTGATATTATCTATAATTTGGATAGTAAGATTACAACCCACGATTTAAAACCACATAAAATAACCCATTATGGCATCTCTAGGACCTTTCAAAATATAAGGCTCTTTCAAAATATGTCAGTTATGGATAATGTTTTAATCGGTTTTCATAGCGAGCTTAAATATGGGGTGTTTTGCGCATTATTTAGATTACCATCCTATTTTAAAAGCGAAAATGAAATATATAAGAAAACTGATAGGCTATTGGATAGGCTCAACCTATTGGATAAAAAATATGAATTGGCAAAAAATCTTCCCTATGGAGATCAAAGAAAACTGGAGATTGCAAGGGCGCTGGCAGCAAACCCCAAGATACTCCTTCTAGATGAACCTGCCGCTGGTATGAATCCCAGGGAAACTAGAGAATTGATGAATCTAATTAAATGGATTAAAGATGAATTTAGGCTTACAGTCATTTTAATTGAACATGACATGTCATTGGTAATGAACATATGTGAAAGAATATTTGTATTCGATTATGGCAATTTGATTGCAAGCGGCACCCCTGAAGAAGTACAACAAAACAAGAAGGTAGTCAAAGCCTATCTTGGTGAGGAGGTAGAATAATGTTAGAAATTTCAAATATAGACGTATTCTATGGAGCCATCCACGCCTTAAAAGATATGAGCATAAGGATAAAGCCAGGGGAAGTGGTTACCCTTATCGGAGCTAATGGAGCTGGGAAGAGCACAACTTTAAAAGCCATATCCGGTATACAAAGAGCTGGCACCGGAAGTATCAAATTCAATGGCCAAGATATAACTTCTATGAATGCTCCAGATATAGTTAAATTAGGGATATCCCATGTTCCGGAAGGAAGAAGGGTTTTTTCGCGAATGAGCGTTATGGAGAATCTAGAGATGGGGGCATATATAAGGAATGATAGAACTGGGATCAAAGAGGATTATGAAAGAGCTTTCTCCCTCTTTCCAAGACTTTTTGAGCGAAAAAATCAAATGGCCGGAACCCTATCCGGCGGGGAGCAGCAGATGCTTGCTATAGCTAGAGGTCTTATGTCTAGACCTAAGCTGCTGTTATTGGATGAACCCTCTATGGGATTAGCTCCAATAATAGTAAACGAAATATTTTCAATCATAGAGAATATTAACAAAGAGGGCACCACAGTATTACTCGTAGAACAAAATGCATATATGGCTTTAAATGCTGCTAATAGAGCATATATAATTCGGAATGGCCGCATAGAGATAGAGGGCAATGCTAAAGATATGCTGGAAGATGAAAGGGTTAAAACAGCCTATCTAGAAGGATAAGTTATTTTTCATTTTCAACACCCCCGGGCAATGATCACTTCCTATAACTTCCTCATATAGGGATAATAGCTCTAGGATGAAATATCTTAGAGAACTCCCCCCTGATGTAGAGCCAGCACAACCTCCAATAAATATCAGTAGAAATAAAATTATCCTGCGAAATGCAGGCCACTGATCAAAATCTACTATAGCATAGCCTGTAGTAGTAATAATTGAGCTTACCTGAAAATAGGTCCAGATTTATTATATAATCAATTCCCTTTTGTCTCTTTACAAAGTCTAAATGAACAAGGATGATATTGCTCTGGCCATTGAAAACCGCCAAGAGATTAAACTATAACATAGATCGGCCTAAACCCTATGAAGGGGGTAAAATATAGAACCTGCCTGTGGATAAGTGCTCTTTGAAGTCCATCTTCAACCCAAACGCTGTGGATAATCTAGGGATATGTTGATATCTTTATTGTTAGTTTTCAGTTAGGTGGGTAAATATAGCATAAAAAAATTATTTAAATTAAAGGAGCGATCCGTATGAACAAAATAATAAGTATTGAATATTGCACCGAATGAGGCTATTTAGAACGAGCAGTTGCTCTAAGTAATAATCTATTGAGTGAACATCAAAATAGCCTCTCTCAACTTATATTGATTCCATCCTCAGGTGGTGTATTTGAGATAACCCTTGGAGATGATCTAATTTTCTCCAAAAAGAAATTAGATCGATTTCCCGAAGACAATGAAATTGAAAGTATAATTAAGGATAAGTTAAACTAAGTCAATAACCCTATATTAAAACCCCATCTATATTTCCATAGATGGGGTTTTAATATTCTCATTATACATTCATAAACATCTCTATATCATCTTCAACATTTGAAATTGTACCTATTCCAAAGTTTTCTACCAAGACATTTGCTACATTTGGCGAAAGGAATGCAGGCAATGTTGGCCCTAGATGAATATTTTTTACTCCTAGATGCAGTAATGCTAATAGCACTATTACGGCTTTTTGTTCATACCAGGCTATATTATATGCAATCGGCAATTCATTAATATCATTCAACTCAAATATCTCCTTCAACTTCATGGCTATTACAGCCAATGAATAGGAATCATTACACTGTCCCGCATCCAATACCCTTGGTATTCCGCCAATCTCCCCTAGATTTAGCTTGTTATATTTATATTTAGCACATCCTGCTGTCAATATTACAGTATCCTTTGGAAGGGCCTTAGCAAATTCGGTATAGTAATTTCTCGACTTCATCCTACCATCACAACCTGCCATTACAAAGAATTTCTTAATTGCTCCTGATTTTATTGCATCTACTATTTTATCAGCAAGGGCAAATACCTGTGCATGAGCAAATCCACCAACAATTGAGCCCTTTTCTATTTCCGTGGGTGCTGGCAACCTTTTAGCATGCTCAATAATTTCTGAGAAGTCCTTTGGATCGCCATTTACCCTATTCGGGATATGCTTAAACCCTGGATACCCTGAACTACCTGTAGTATAAACTCTATCAGCATAGGATGCTTTAGGTGGTACGATACAGTTGGTTGTAAATAATATTGGTCCATTGAATTTTTCAAATTCTTCCTTCTGCTTCCACCAAGCATTTCCATAATTTCCTACAAAGTGCTCATATTTTTTAAATGCTGGATAGTAATTAGCAGGTAACATTTCACCATGGGTATATACGTCCACTCCGGTACCTTCCGTCTGTTCCAATAGTTCTTCCATGTCCTTGAGATCATGTCCCGATATTAGGATAGCTGGATTATCTCTCACCCCAATATTGACCTTTGTTATCTCTGGATTTCCATAAGTAGAAGTATTGGCCTCATCCAGTAGGGCCATTACCTTTACCCCATACCCCCCAGTTTCCAAAGTCAATGAGGTTAATTCATCCACCGTTAGTTCATCGTCCAATGTAGCAGCTAATGCCTTTCTAATAAATTTTGATATTTCCGGATCGCTATATCCTAGATTATCCGCATGTTCAGCATAGGCAGCCATTCCCTTAAGTCCATAGGTGATCAATTCCCGTAAGGATCGAATATCTTCATCTTCTGTGGCTAAAACACCTACCTCATCACTATTTGCCTTATATACTATCTCATCTCTAGAATTCACAGTAAACGTAGAAGGATCCTTTAGACCTTTTAGATCAACTCCTTTTTCTTCTAATTCAATCCTCAGCTCATCCCTAAATTTAAGGGCAGCCTTTATCTTTTCAAAGAACCTTTCCTTGTCAAAGTTTGCATTTGTAATGGTCATAAACAGGCCTTCCATAATAAACCTGTCCAAACCTGGTATCTCAATTTCCAGTTCATCAGCCTTCGATCCTAACTCCGCAATTCCCTTAAGAGCATATATCATCAGATCCTGTAAATTAGCAAGATCTGCCGTCTTGCCACATACACCTACCTTAGTACATCCTTTATTGCCCACCGTTTCCTGGCATTGATAGCAAAACATTTTCATCCTATTATTACCCCCTATTTTCATAATCCTTAAATTTCATCACATCTAGTATTATAATAAAAATCCTGCCACATTTCCGTAACCCTTGTTACCAATTGATAGGGATTTTCATTATCCCCTCTATATCATTAAATTCTAAAGTATTACCATTCCTTAAATCATTTCTCATTCTCTGAACGATGCCATCCATCTTCTCTAACTCTATCAATATTTCCTTTTCCTCTTCACTAGTCTCTATAATATCCACTATTCCGCCATTCCTAATGACTATCCTCCTATCCGCTATTAAAGCTAACATAGGATCATGGGTTGCCATCAACACTATCTTATCTTCAGCTACGAGTAAATCCAATGCCTTTTTCCTATCTATTCCTGCATTCTCTATTTCATCAATTAACACTATAGGTGAAGAGCTTAAAATAGCTGTATCGACTATCATAAGAGCCCTGGATTGGCCACCACTTAAAGACGTAACTGGAGTATTAAGATTAAACTCCTCCCCTGCCAATCCATTGGCAGCATGGATAATCCTATCTATTATCGATTCTATATCCTCAACTAATCTACTTTGGGCATGTAACTCTAAAAACTCCGCTACCGTGAGGTCCATTACAAAGTTCATATTCTGCGAGAGCTGAGCTACCAATCTATTATTAGATGAAAACCTCCATTTATTATCAGGCAATTCTCCATTTATTAAGATTTTTCTTCCCGTAGGGGTGTCCCCCTGGGCTGTCCATTCAATATCTGCTAATAGCCTACTCTTTCCTGAGCCGGTAGGTCCTACTATAGAGATTATTTCCGAGGTTTTAATGGTTATCTCTTTAAATACTTCCGCATTACCATCTTTATCATAGCCGGGTAATATAGTTAAAGAACTCACACCCTCATCTTCGTTTAAACCTAAAAATTGCTTCATCTGTTCTATATATTCTTCCAAATCCTCCACTAACTTTTTCCTGTCTACCGCCCAGTCCTCTAGATATTCCCGTCCAAAACTATCGATATATTCTTGAAAGGTTTTATCCTCATGCCCTTCAACATTCAATTTGTTTCCTTTAAAATAATCTATCACAAATGGATATTTTTCCTTAAGCTGCTCTATGGTCAATTTATTCATGTTCATCACCTAATTCCATCTTTCGTACATTGCCCATTTGATATACCTCCCCTATCCTAGTCTCACCCAAACAGTAGGAGCACATGGCCGCCGGCATTGAAAATTTTAATTCCATACCTTGTACTGTATCTATTTGCCGTTCCTTATCAAGCATAAGGGTGCTTAATTCGTAAGCTCCCTGCCCTGTAAGCCCATTGACATGCATCGTTACCGCCTTTGGGTTTACAGAATGAACTCTGGAAGCGAAAACCTCCCTCTCCGCTTGGGATACTATATCCCCCTTTGTAATAACTACTATATCGGCAAATTTTAACATGGGCCCTATCTTCCTAGGTGTATTTATTCCAGATAGGTTATCAATAACACATACCCCTTTGATGTCCTTTATATATGGCGAGCACCTATTACAAAGACCTGCAGATTCAGTAATTAACATGTCCAATTCCATCCTATTGCCCCAATCCACCACTTCCTCAATATTGGAAGCAAAAAAATGGTCTGGACATAGAGAACCTGAAAGGCCTTTTTGAACTGGGACTCCTGCTCTCTTATATAGCAGGTCATCATCCGTATATAGACAATCAAATTTAACCACACCTACAGCAATATCCCTTTCCTTCAATGCGGCTATGGTTTTTAATATTACTGAAGTCTTCCCCGATGATGGGGGACCTGAAAATATAACTAAATTCATTTTCTGTCTACCTCCTAACCCCACTATGGAAAATATCTTCGCACTTTCTTATTAATTCTCCTATATCATTGTTATTTATATAATCCCAACCAAGCCACATAAATTTACTTCCCTCTTCAAGGTTGTTTTCTACATTTGGATTTGTAGATGGAAATTTTCCATTATTTGATAATATATCGCCCAACTCCCTTGAGAAAAAGAAATCGACAAAAGGTTTTACCCTATCCCTACTTCTCCTCTTAGCCAATAAAAATATTGGACTAATTATGGAACCATCTTCTGGCCATACAGGTTTCAAGGGGCTATCCGGTTTTATCATCTGGATAAAGATATAGGGCATCACGGTTATAGTAGGTATTGTGTGATTCCTCTTCTTGATATGGGATTTAACCATTTCTGCCGGGTGCATACTTCTAAGCATCGATTTCCCAAGTTTATAGATACCCTCTTCTCCATAATGCTTATATATATTCAACAATATAGCATTGAATAAATCGAAATCATGTATAGGTAAGGATATGGAATTTTCAAATTCTGGTTTCAATAGATCAGCCCAACTTGTGGGAAAGTTGCGCCCCCCTAGTTCTTCTGTATTTACAACAAATACGGCTGGTACAACCCCTATTATGGAATATTGCCTCTGGGGATCCTTTAAATCTATATAATCATTGTCGAAATCCTGATTTAATCTATCTAATCCTGACATATCCTCAAATACACCCTTGGACTTAAATCTACCCATTAGACTTTTATCGAAAAATAGATCAAAGCCGGCAGATATAAATAGATCGGATAGAGTGTCTTCGTCCTCGGTTTTAATTTTCTCCCTTATCCAGTCCACCCCTATATGGGCCGATTTTAGCTCATAATCCACCTTAAATTTAAGCCTATCCTCATTTTCCCTTATCCAATTATCAAATCCTTCTAATAAAGGAATTCTGACAGGGCAGGGTAGTACCCCTTCAATCCTTATATCCCCACCATCTTCCTTTACCGATGAAATCATACCCGTCGCTAACACACCTCTATTGCGTTCAATAGCCTTTATCAATTTTTGAGTAAATAACTCTACATTTACCCTTTTACTCTTGCAGGCCATATTCAAAGATATAGTCTTGCCCATTATCCTCCTCATTTTCTCATTTGAAAGTTGCTTAAAACCGTTGGATACAAATACATCTATGGTTTCAGGATACTTTTCTGTAATATCGTATATGGTATCTTCTACATCAAAATAATTATTCATATTTTAATCCCCCTTGGCTAAAAAACAATTCTATCTTTTATATACAACATATTCATTTTAATAATAAAGAATAAAAGAGTCGGTAACAATGGTTACCAACTCCATTTTCTCTTCTTCCATTAATTTTCATATATATATGAATACAGTATATCTTCCTTTAATTCCTTAGCCTTTTCCTTACCAAGTAGATAGGCTACTATCTCTATTGCAAAATCACCTGCCAGTGCAGGACCCATTGCTGTGATTATATTGTCATCCCTTATTACCGGTTCTTGCTTGTATATGCTATCTTTTAATTCCTCCTCAAATCCAGGATATGAGGTAACCTTCTTATCCTTAATAAGTCCAGCTCTTTCCAAAACTATTGGTCCTGCACAAATAGCGGCTACTAATTTTCCCTCTTCGCCTATCTTTTTTACCATGTCTATAACATTTTGATTATCTCTGAGGTTGGTGGCCCCAGGCAATCCTCCAGGAATTACTAAACCATCATAGGTATCAGCAGCTCCCAGGCGACTTATGACCTTATCGGCCATCACAACTATATCGTGGGCTCCTCTTACCTCCTCATTTTCTGCTATAGATATGGTATCCACTGTAATATCCATTCTCCTCAAATAATCTACCACGGTTAAGGCCTCAATTTCTTCAAAGCCATCAGCTAAAAATACAGCAATCTTCATTGTATATCCTCCCCTTCTCCCCTTTAATGAATAAGTATACTTTATGGATATTTTACTTACAATCTACACATCACTTATTCCCTAGCTTTTTCATAACTTTCATATATAACCAAAGCCATACTCCGTATATAAATAACATAACTAGCATATTTATTAGTTTTTCGCCCGTAGAATCCCCGCTAGTAAATATAGGTATTAGTCCAAAAATGGTTATTAGCAGAAATAATATTATAAATATTCCATGCCCTATCTTCCTCTCCATACCCATCCCCCTTGTTATTAAGACGTATATCCCCTACTACATTATATACCCATAAAACTGGCCTAATATTCCATCTAACCTCCGCCCACCGGCGGAAATAGGGAGAGTATGTCGCCGTCTTGAAGTTGTCTATCCAAAGCGCCGTCCCTTCCATTGATAAGTGCAATTTTAACCTCATTTTCATCAATATTCAGCTTATCCAATACCGTCAGTATAGTAGTACCCTCCCCTAATTCCAATACCTGTTTTTTATTCCTTCCCTCCCTAAAATGGGCAAATAACCTGACCTCAATCTTTATCAAATGTTCCACCCCCTTCTAATATTATTCTATCATAGTTTTGCTTACCCCCAGTTGCATATCCCTTAAATTATATAGGATAAAAAAAGGCTCCAATCATGAGCCTCATATTTTAGATGCTTTACTAGCATCAATCGATGTTGACAGGATCTCCTACTGCTATCTTCCCACCTTTTTCTACCTTTGTGAATAAAACCCCTTCAATAAGGGGACAGACCTTATTTTTTCTTATAATATTACATTCCGGAAAGCATAATTTCCCTATCTCCGTAACCTCTTGAATACTTTCCCCAATAATAATCCTTGAACTCACTTTTAGCTTACCCAGGTCCAAGCCCCGAATCCTTATATTCTCATAAAACCTTTGAGTGCAAATCCCCTTAAATTTCAAGGACTCCAGTTTTTTTCTAGCCTGCTCCGTTAATATGGACACCTGCCTATTCCCTTTTCCAGAATGAATATTGCCTATTAATCCAAAGTTAGCCTCAAAATATCCTCCATGGATAGCCTTCCAGGGCTTGTCTTTATCCTTTTTGATGTATATACCCACTACTTCACCAATTGATCCATTCCTATCCATCCCCTATAACACCTCAATGAGATCTCCTGCTCTTACAATTCCACCCTTTAGTACCCTTGTAAATATGCCCTCCTTAGGCATTATACACTTTCCTACCTCCTTGGATATGGCACACCCTGTATGACATTTCTTGCCTATCTGAGTTACCTCCTGCACTGTATCGCCTATCTTTAATCTGGTCCCTATAGGTAGCTCATGTAGAACAATCCCTTCAGTGGTTATATTTTCCGCAAAATCGCCATGCTCCAAACCTTCTATACCCAATTCCTTCATCTTATAAAAGCTTTCAATGCCCAGTAAACTCACCTGTCTATGCCATTTTCCGGCATGTGCATCCCCTTCTATACCAAAGTCTTCTATAAATACCCCTTCTTCAACGGACTCTTTTACAATTCCCTTTTCCCTAGATATGTTTACATCTAAAACCTTGCCAATTCTATTCATAGCGATCTAAACCTCCATCAATCTTCTTCTCTAATGTACTCTCCCGATTTACCCCCGGTCTTTTTGATAAGCCCTATAGCCCCAACCTCCATACCCTTATCCACCGCCTTACACATGTCATAGATGGTTAAAGCT
>DUNJ01000155.1 GCA_012839395.1 Tepidimicrobium sp. | reverse complement strand
GGCACTCCAATAATCATACAACTCTCCCCCTTTAGATTATTCATTAACTTCTACCTATTTATATAATAACATAAATTGTGAAGGTTTGCACAATTTATATAAAAATTAAAAATAACCTAGCAATTAGGACAGCTTAGTATAATTAGGCCGCATAAATAAATTAGTAGAAAGACTTGAAAAGGTTTTTCCTTTATTAATATATGGTTTCATGATATCTTAATAAGGAGGCAAGCAATCTAGGATAGGAGGGCAAATATGAAGAATTGGTTAAGGTCTGACCATGTAATAGAGGAGAAGATATACATAAATAAGATTCCAGCTATTCTATTTAGGCCAGTTAAAGGTCAAGGACTATATCCTACAATTATTTTCTATCACGGCTGGAGTTCCAACAAGGAGAATCAGCGGTTTAGAGCTTTTATATTGGCTACCCTAGGATATCAGGTAATAATACCAGATGCTATTAATCATGGGGAGCGGGGTCCTATCGATTATGAAAGCACTGAAAATATGGAAAGATATTTTTGGGATACTATATTTAGCAATATAGATGAATCGAAAGAAATAATAGAGGGATTGGCATGTAAATGGGGTGCAGATTCCAATAGAATAGGGGTTGTAGGCAATTCCATGGGTGGATTTACAGCAGCAGGAGTATTTACCCACAATTCAAATATAAGGGTATTAGTAGTATTTAATGGTTCATGCGGATGGGAATATTCCAATGAATATTTTAAAAAAACCTTCAAAATTAAAGTGGATCGAGGACTAAAAAGTATAGAGGACAAGGTTAAAAAATTAGACCCTATGAACAATTTAGATATATTGAAAAATAGACCTATTTTGATGTTACATGGGGACAACGATAATATGGTTTCTATTGAAAGTCAAAGATTGTTTTATGAAAAAATAAAACCCTTATATCGGGATAAGAATAAAATACAGCTAATTGAATACTCTAATTTAGATCATTTTGTAACTACTAATATGATGGAAGAATGTATAAATTGGTTTTATTCTCATCTATGATGATTATTTATAGTTTAATTATATTAAAAGTTGTGGGTGAAATAATGATTGAAGGGAGGCTTTATTGAATAATGAACAGAAAATTTTATCCATACTAGAGTACATTCAAAAACAGATTTTAGCATTAGAGGAAAGCACCAATATATAATGAGGTAACGGCTCAAAGAGAAGACCTAGATCTAATGGAGCAGATAACGGCTAAGAACTGGCTAGATATATCGAGGTTAAAATCTGTGAAATGAATTTAAAATGAAAGGATTTTATATTTCTAAAAATCCTTTCATTTTCTTATTTTAACCTAATAATAAAAAGTAACCAAGCACTAACGTACCCAACGCAATGCGATACCAGCCAAATGCTTTAAAGTCGTTATTCTTTATGTACCTTAAAAAGAAACTTATAGCCATTACAGAAACCACAAATGCTACAATCATTCCCGTTAAAAGAATGGCGATTTCCATACCTGTAAAATGAAGGCCAAATTTGACCAATTTTAGGGCACTTGCACCAAACATTACAGGAATGGATAGAAAAAATGAATATTCAGCTGCGATAGATCTGGAGGCACCAAGTATAATTCCACCAAGTATAGTTGCACCGGAACGGGAAGTTCCCGGAATTAAGGCCAGAACCTGAAATACACCTATACCTAAAGCAGTAGCATATGATAATTGATTGAAATTTTCTATCTTTACAGATCTAAGTTTATTGCGGTTCTCAACTAGGATAAAGAGAACTCCATATACGATCAACATAGTTGCAACGGTCCAATAGTTATAAAAATGTTCATTTAACCAATCGTCGAATAGTAATCCTATAATTGCTGCTGGGATAACACCAACGATGACCTTATACCAAATTCTCATAGTATCCCTCTTTTGGCGTATAGATTTATTGGCTGCGAAAGGATTTAATTTATGAAAATATAGGAGAACCACTGCCATTATGGCTCCTAACTGAATTACCACGAAGAACATTTCTTTAAACGCTTCTGAGGCATTTAATTGAATAAATTCCTCAACTAGAATCATATGCCCAGTACTACTTATGGGCAACCATTCGGTAATTCCTTCTACAATTCCTAAAAAGATGGTTTTTAACAATTCAATTATATACATATCATTTAACCTCCATATTATTTTCAAAATTAAGTGCTTAACAACTATAAATAATATCACCTTTTATCCAATATCACAAGAAAATTGATAGGGTTAAATGCTATTTTGCTTGTACCTTTCCCGAAGTATTAATATAATGTTATTAACGTTTTCGAAATAATATAGAGAAGGACGATCATATATGAAAATACAAGAAGGAATTAAAAGCAGCATTAGGGATGGCACAAAGATAGCATTGCCCATTATGATTGGATATTTTCCTGTTGCAATGGCTTTCGGATTGCTATCCAAAAATACCCTGATGTCCTTTAGAGATACAAGCCTGTTGTCTATTATGGTCTATGCAGGAGCTAGTCAATTTATGGCTATAGACTTAATGGGGGCGGGGGTTAATGTGGGTAGCATAGTATTTACGACTGCTTTATTAAACTTAAGGCATATAATTATGTCTGCATCCTTAGCGGTACATCTTCAGAATGTTTCCAGGAAATTACTGCCTATAGTGGCCTTTGGAATTACCGATGAAACCTTTTCAATTATTTCATTTAATAAGGAAAAGATGAATTCAGCCTTTATATTGACATTGAATACATTATCCTATAGTTCTTGGGTTTTAGGTACCATGCTTGGGTATATGATAGGTGAGGTTTTACCAATTTCACTGCAATCAAGTTTAGGTATAGGGTTATATGCCATGTTTGCCGCCTTACTATTTCCTGAGATAAGCAAATCGAAAAATATATTATATCTATCTATGATATCTGCAATAGTTTATATGGCATTGTTTTATTCCAAAATATTTGGATTTGGCTGGGATATAATCCTTGCGATACTTATATCATCTATATTTGGGATAATATTTTTTGACAAGGAGAGAGAGAATTGAAAAACCATTTGTCTTTAATAATAGGGATGACATTGGCTACTTATTTACCAAGGCTAGTTCCGCTGCTAATGTTAGGCAATAGGAAAATGAATAAAAACATAGAAGAATTTTTATATTATGTACCTCATACATCCTTAAGTATATTGATAACTCGTGGGATTATGACAGCGGAAAGTGGTATGAAAGCCGCAACTATAGCAGGTATAGGAATTGCGGGAATTTTATCCTACAAAAAGGGAAATTTAATACTATCGGTGTTGGCCGGGATAATGTTATCCTTTGTAATTATAAACATTATATAGGTTTAAAGCAGATTGCTTATATTGGTATTTCGATTTATAAGGATGGAGGTTAATTATGAATTATTTTGAATACACGGAAGAAGCAATAAAGCACCTTAAAAAGGTGGATAGCAAACTAGCAAAGGAAATAGATAGAATTGGTATGATAAAGAGGAGGGTGGAACCAAATATATTTGTGGCTCTCATTTCAAGCATAATTAGCCAGCAGATATCTACAAAGGCTGCTACCACTGTGAGAAATAGATTAATAGGGTTGGTCGGGGAGCTCACTCCCGAGAATATAGATAAAGCGTCATTGGAATCCATACAGCAATGTGGGATGTCCTTAAGGAAGGCAGGGTATATCAAGGGCATAGCGGAAGCGGTTATCTCTAAAAAGATGGACCTAGAAAATTTACACAATCTTACAGATCAACAGATAAAAAAGGAATTGACTTCCTTGAAGGGAGTGGGAGAGTGGACAGCTGAAATGCTTCTGATAAATTCATTGCAAAGGACTGATGTGCTCAGTTATAAGGACTTAGGGATTAGGCGGGGTATTATGAAATTATACGGATTGGCTGAGTTAACAAGGGAGGATTTCGAAGTATATAAAAATAGATATAGCCCTTATGGCACGGTAGCTTCCCTTTATATATGGGAGATATCTAGTAGAGCAAAATAGGGGAAATGATTATAATGCAGGCCACATACCCACATACCATATTTGGCATAGATTTTATAAAAAAGGATGAAATCTATCCCGTTTTAGTGTAAAATAACTATAGGGTTAAAGTTAGAAACATTTCGACAACCGGGGGGATTTCAATAAGCCAGGTAGGGAATGGACATATACTATATAACCGTAAAAATGATAATAAGGAAAGGGAGTAGGTATATGAAAAAGGTGTTTTTAAGCTTTACAATAGGGAATGATCCACATACGGAGGGATTATTCAAAGCAGCAAATATTGCAAAGTTGGCAGGGTTTGACACTGTAATTCTAGAACCCGGGGAAACCTTAAGGGATATAGCTAAAGCTATAAGCCAGCATGATCCTCATCACATAGGGATTAGCTATAGATTAACTCCTGAGGTCGGCATAAAAGAATTGAAGGCCACATTGTTTAGGTTGAAGGAATTAGGTGTATTATTTAGACCTAATGGAGAGCAAAGAAAAATTGCATTCGCAGGTCTTCCTAAGACCATCGAGATATTGAGGGAGATACGATTTGAACTTCCCTGTCAGGTCTTTTTAGTTGCTCAGGAAACCTGCCCATTGGCTAGAGTCGCTTCCGTATTGGATTTCCTTGAAATCTATGATAGGAGAAGGGAAAATATATTGGAGGATATTAAAGAAGAATTATTTCCATACCAAATAGAGGTATTAGATCAGTTGGCAGAGGAAGTAATTTCTAAAGAGGAATATCGATTAGAACCTCCTTTAAACATACCATCTGAAAGGGCCATTTCCTCCTTACCTTATAGAGCTATAGAGGCACAGCGGCCCCTTATACGAACTCATTTTGGGATTCCATCAGATTCTATAGGTCCTACAGTAGAGGGGATAAGGATATTAGCAGATGCAAAGGTGGTAGATGAGATATCCTTAGGCTCATCAGATCTATCCCAAAGATATTTTGGCAAACCTGAAGAATTCAAATCGAGAAAAAATGATGGTGGAGTTCCATATAAAGACTACGATGATTTAGTAAGACTTTTCCAAGCAACCAGGCGGGGCAATTACCCATCCATAAAGCCCTACGCCCATGTATCCGATATATTAAATTTTATAGACATATGTATTGAGGCTGGAATGCTAATAGGTGCACACCAGGCTATACCTCTTTTCTGGTTTAATGAACTAGATGGCAGAGGTCCCTCGCCTGTACCCGAATCGATTGAAGAGCATATATTAGCTGTTAAGAAGCTAGCCGAGTTGGAGATTCCGACGGAGATGAATGATCCAAATCAATGGGCTTCTAGGTATGCCCACGATAGTATAATAGTGGCAGATTATGGCTTAATAACAGCTGTAATGGTTACCGCTGGTGTTAAGGATCTAATATATCAATTTCAGCTTAACAAGCCAGCTGAAACGGGTGATTTTGCAGATCTAGCTAAGATGACGGCCGCTATGCAAATTTGTAACGAGATAGCTGCTTATAGACAACCTTTGCCAGCTATGTGGATTGAGACTAGGACTGGGATAGAGCATTTGAGTCCAGATTTGGAAAGGGCAAAATATCAATTGGCAAGATCTACCCTATTGCAGATGCTGCTGGATCCTCAGATAATCCATCTAGTTAGTTACTGTGAGGCCAATTATGCGGCAAAGCCTGAGGATATAATAGAGAGTTCCCAGATAGTCCGTAGGGCTATTAGGTTATTCCAGGAGAATAAGCCAGACCTAATAAAATATATAAAGGATCCGATAGTACTCAGCAGAAAAGAACATTTAGTGAAGGAGGCTTCCTTCCTATTAAGGGAGATAGCAAGACTAAATCCCTTATTCGATGGGGCCCACTTATCAACCTATGCTCCATATCTAGCAAATGGCCCTACCCTGGAGGAGTCCATAAGGCGGGGCTATATGGCGGCACCGGGGATCAACCATCCAGAATACAAGCAGGAAAAACTATTGACTAAAATTATGAAATATGGATTTATCGATGCGGTAGATTATGCGAAAGGCACTCCTATAACAGAAGAGGAAAGGTTGGAAAAGTTGAAATCAAAGGATGATTAATAATATAGAAATGTTGAAAGAAAGGGTGAAAAATATGAGGATAGGCATATATGGATCGAGTACACAGACTGGTGGTGCATTCCTTGTAGATTTTATTGTTGCAGGACATGATGTCTATGGTTATGCTAGAAAAACGGACAAGGGTATGGAATTTACAGATAGGATAATAGATAGAAAGGGAATAATGTTGGAAAGATTTGAGGATGGAGAAAATATAAGATCCCGTCTAGTCCCTTTAGGAAGCAATAGGGTGGGGCATGATGTATATGATTTAGTAGAACATTCTGATATAATCGTTATAGCTCACCCTTCTCAATATATCGTGGATACGATTAAACAGCTTAATGAGGCAGGTATAGCAAAAAAAAGAATTCCTATTATATTAGGTTGTAGCAGAACCATTGCCACGCCATATATTTGGAATATACTTGGAGAAGCATATCCAGTTGTCTGTTTCTCCACCTCTCCTTACTCGGCAAAAGCCCCAGCTCCTGGAACCGTCTTTATAAAGAGAAGAAAGAGGAATTGGATGGCATCCTTAGAAGGGGAATTCAAGATAGAGGATATAGATAGGATAAAGTCTCTATTTCCACAGGTGCTATTCAATAGAGTTCCGGCAACTACCTCTCTCGGCAACATAGGTGCCATATTCCATGTAGCACCTTATGTATTAAACTATGATGAGATAACGGAAAGGCGGGATAGGGGAGAAGTATATTCTTTTTATATGGAAGGTATAGCTGAGAAACCAGATGTAGGACGATATATGGAGGCAATAGATCAGACCAGACTTCACATCGCTTATCATCTAGGATTATCCGTATTTGGTTGTTCCATATCTCCTAGAGAGCAGGAGTGGAAGGATATGATGAATCGTATGAGGTCAGCAGAGGAACAACATAGGGATGATATTGAAAAACTGAGGATCTTAAGGCAAGGACATCTACAAAAGATAGGAGAATCCATAGTATCGGCTCAGCATTGGTTGGATTATACCTATGGGGTTACTAGAATAGCAGGAGAATCCCTATCCTCCGCCATTGGAAGGACTCCCACCTACCAGAAGATGTCCGTACCTCAGAGTAGGTATTTAAGCGAGGATATACCTACCGGGCTTGTACCTTTAGAAGCCCTAGCTAAAAGGTTTGGAATAGATCATGAGGCCATAACCTATATTCTCGACCTATATGATGAGATATTCCACAAGGATTCGAGGGCAGAAGGACGAAACTTAGAAGGGTTTAGTACGGAATATTTAAGGGACTACCTAGTGGGCATTCAGACCCAAGAACAACCGCTCAGTGCAAAAATTGCAGATACAGATTTAACAGGGGATACGGCAAATTTATCCGGCATTTAAATCAATTCTCTTTAGCAAGGATACTCCATCTATAAACAGAGTATCCTTGCTAATTGCATTTTATGGCTAAAAATTTACTATGTTATAATATGGTTAGCGCCCTATAGATGCCATATTTTATTTTTGATACTCCATACTTTATAATCTCTTGACACTATTGTAGTTTTTTGATAACTTATAAAAAATATTGACATAATCAGTTTAGTATATTTGCTTTTTAAGCAAGCTTTCCTAATAATTGTGGTATACTAAATTAAACAAAGGAGGGTTTGATTGTGGAATTTGTTGGCGAAGGTTTAACTTTTGATGATGTCTTGTTGGTTCCTGGGAAATCGGAAATACTTCCCAAGGAAGTAAAAACTCATACAAACTTAACACGAAGTATAAAATTGAGCATTCCTATAATTAGCGCCGGGATGGATACTGTAACAGAAGCTAGATTGGCCATAGCTATTGCAAGGGAAGGCGGATTGGGTATAATACACAAAAATATGTCTATAGAGGATCAAGCGTTGGAGGTAGACAGAGTTAAAAGGTCTGAACACGGTGTAATCACAGATCCATTCTATCTTTCACCTGATCACATAGTATCGGATGCATTGGAATTAATGGAAAGATACCATATATCTGGAGTTCCCATAGTGGATGAAGATAGAAAATTGGTAGGTATAATAACCAATAGGGATATAAGGTTTGAAAGGGATACTACCCAGAAGATCGATGATGTGATGACCAAAGAGAATTTGGTGACTGCAAGGATTGGAATTACCATGGATGAAGCATTAGAAGAGCTGAAAAAATACAAGATAGAGAAGCTTCCCCTAGTAGATGATGATTATAAGTTATCTGGACTTATAACTATCAAGGATATAGAGAAATCCATCGAGTATCCAGATGCTGCCAAGGATGAATCTGGAAGATTATTGGCAGGAGCAGCTGTAGGCATCACCGAAGATATGATGGAAAGGGTTGCGGCATTAGTTGATGCCCAGGTAGATGTTTTGGTGGTTGATACGGCTCATGGCCATTCCAAGGGGGTTATCGATGCAGTTAAAAGGATTAAGATTGAATATCCAGAATTACAAGTAATAGCTGGCAATGTAGCTACGGCAGAAGCTACAATCGACCTGATTGAGGCAGGTGCAGACGCGGTTAAGGTGGGTATAGGACCAGGTTCCATATGCACCACTAGAGTAGTTACGGGAATTGGTGTGCCTCAGGTTACCGCGATTTTAAACTGTGCTAAGGCTGCCAAGGAGTATGATATACCCATTATTGCAGATGGGGGAATTAAATATTCTGGCGATATAACGAAGGCCATAGGGGCAGGAGCAAACGTGGTAATGATAGGATCCTTATTTGCTGGAACGGAGGAAAGCCCTGGAGAAGAAGAGTTATATGAAGGTAGAAGATTTAAGGTATATAGAGGGATGGGTTCCATAGGAGCTATGCAGGCAGGTAGCAAGGATAGATACTTCCAGGAAGATATTAATAAGCTGGTTCCAGAGGGCGTAGAAGGAAGGGTACCTTATAGGGGGCCACTGGGAGACGTAATATATCAGCTTATGGGAGGATTACGATCTGGAATGGGTTATATAGGTGCCAAAGATATAAATGATTTACACGAAAAAGCTAGATTTATGAGGATAACTAGCGCCTCCTTGATAGAAAATCATCCTCATGATATAAATATTACAAAGGAAGCCCCCAATTATAGCAGAGGATAGGAGGTTTATGATTTGATTTTAATTCTGGACCTGGGAAGTAAGTTTAGTAGATTCTTGGGCAGGAGGATAAGAGAAAGTCAGGTTTACTGTGAGATAGTACCATATAATTATTCTGTGGATAAGATTAGGGCTAAAAGACCTGAGGGGATAATAATATCTGGCGGTATTCCGACGGATGTTGTATCAGTCAAAACTTTGGATAGAGAGATATTCCAACTGGATGTTCCTATTCTCTCCATAGGTTATGGGGCTCATATTACAAATGAAATCTATGGGGGGATATCCACGGAATCCTCCACCAATGATTATGAATTTAAAGAAATAGAGGTGGATAGGGGATGTATACTATTTAATGGATTGGATGAAAGACTGTCCCTATGGTTAGATGATGGATATGTATTTAGGGATATTCCCAAAGGCTTTAAATCCATAGCCACGCATAGCAACAAGGTGGTTGGAATAGAGGATGGTAGGAATAAGATTTATGGGGTTAAATTTCATCCTGAGATAGAATCATCCCGGGATGGGGGTAAAATAATAGATAATTTCTTATTTAAAATATGCAATTGTGATAGGAAATGGAATATGGAGGAATTTATAAAGGATAGTGTGAAATATATAAAAGATCAGGTGGGAAACAGGAAAGCCCTTTGTGCTCTATCCGGCGGAGTGGATTCCTCTGTTGCGGCCGTGTTGGTTCATAAAGCTATAGGAGAAAATCTTATATGCGTATTTGTAGATCATGGGCTTCTTAGAAAGAATGAAAGAAAACAGGTAGAGGAGATATTTAGGGGTCAATTTAATATGAATTTGACAACCGTAGATGCAAAGGATAGATTTTTAAGCAAACTCAAGGGAGTAGTTGACCCTGAACAGAAGAGGAAGATAATTGGGGAGGAATTTATAAGGGTATTTGAAGAGGAACAAAAAAGGCTTGATGATATAGATTATCTAATCCAAGGAACCATATATCCAGATGTAATTGAATCGGGGATGGATGGAAAGGTTGCGGTAAAGAGTCATCATAATGTAGGTGGGTTACCTAAGGATATGAACCTTAAAATATTAGAACCTTTAAGGCAGCTATTTAAAGATGAAGTGCGTGAAGTAGGGAGGCTGTTGGGAATATCCGAGGAAATTGTAGAGAGACAACCCTTTCCGGGGCCTGGATTGGGGATTAGGGTGTTGGGAGAGGTTACGGAAGAGAAGCTTAAAATAGTCAGGGAAGCAGATCATATATATAGGGATGAGATTAAAAAAGCCGGATGGCAGGATAGGATCTGGCAATACTTTGTGGCTCTTCCAGATATTCAGACGGTAGGGGTAACCCATGGGAAAAGGACTTATACCTATACCATAGCCTTAAGAGCGGTCAATAGCATAGATGGAATGACAGCTCAATGGGTAAAAATTCCCCTAGATCTATTGGAGAAGATATCTACTAGAATCACGGACGAAGTACCCCAGGTAAATAGGGTGGTGTACGATATAACAAATAAACCGCCAAGTACAATTGAGTGGGAGTAGATAACAAAAGTCTTGGAACCTTTGGGGATAGAGGTGCTAAGACTTTATTTTTTAAAACTAGCATATTATTGTTATCTTAGTAGAATATTGGTATGATTGTGATAAGAGATAATAAAAAAGATTCATATTAGCTCATTACCAGATCTTTAAAATTAACTTTCAGGGATAGAAACTGTAAACATCATAGATATTGTAGGTGGCCTACGACTTATTTAGGGGGGATAGTATGTATGTCAAGAAATTGATTACACCTTTAATAGTAACATTAATATTGGTCATATATTTTATTTCCATTATTTTAGGAATAACCAGTATCTCAAGCTTCCCAGTAGCAAGGATATTTGGCATAATAATACCGTTAATATTGATAGGATTTAGCATTTCAGCATTGATTGATAGAATAAGGGAGATAAAGGAGGGAGAAGGAGATGATCTTAGTAAATACTGACTATATTACAGGTAAAGAACTGGAGATGCTTGGGTTGGTCAAAGGTAGTACAATTCAGACTAAGCATCTGGGCAAGGATATAGGCCAAAGTTTTAAACACCTATTGGGAGGTGAGCTTAGGGCCTATAATGAGATGATGGATGAAGCCAGAGCACTTGCTACTAAGAGGATGGTGCAGGAAGCTGAAGAACTTGGGGCTGATGCTGTAATAAATATTCGATACGCCTCAGCAGCTATTATGCAAGGGGCGGCAGAGGTAATGGTATATGGAACTGCAGTGAAGTTTATTTAGAGTAGTATTTGTATAGACATTTAATCCATTGTGTAGGGTTGGCTAAAGTATTTCTAGCCAACTTTTGTTTTTAACAATAAAGAATAGGCCAATAAAATATAATGTATGTTATAATATTAAGACACATAAAACCTTCAAACGATTGAAAGGAGATATATTATGATCTGCTATATTGATAAACTGGATTCACCAATAGGAACAATTGAATTGGCAGCTACTGATGATGGACTTGTATATTGTGCTAGCCCAAGAGAGAAGGGATTGGGTATGCATGCTTGGTTATCTAAATACTTGCCAGATTACACCCTGAGGGAAGGCGGCATTGCTATTTTAAACATTGCAAAGGCACAGCTTAGGGCTTATTTTACGGGAGATAGGAAAAAGCTGGATGTGCCATTAAAGTTGATTGGCACAGATTTTCGAAGAAGGGTGTGGGAGGCCTTACGTACGATTCCCTATGGTGAAACCCGCACTTATGGGCAGATCGCCGCCCAGATAGGCAATCCCAAGGCCGCACGAGCTGTGGGACAAGCCAATCATCACAATCCTATATCCTATTTTGTACCCTGACATAGGGTAATAGGTACCGGCGGTGACTTAGTTGGATTTGGCGGAGGATTGGAAGCAAAGAGTTGGTTATTAAGCTTGGAGGGTATACCCCATAGCTATGTTAATAGCAATCATAGGGGTGAACGGTATGAAAATAATAACTCTAATCCAAAATCAGATAGGTTATAGGGATGGCTACATACGGAACATGGATTATTTATCCATCTAAAGGTGATGGCAAAAGCATACTATTTGATACAGGACAGAGCGGAAGGTTTATAGACAACGCAAGGGATTTGGGTATTGATCTAAAGGGTCTTAATTATGTGGTTATTAGTCATGGGCACTATGATCACAGTGGAGGTTTGGAGAGGTTGATAAAGGAGGTAAACCCCAATATAAGGCTATATGTCGGAAGTGGATTCTTTGAAAAGGATCTATTGAATATAACGGGCAATCTTTTGTTATTTAGTAACTTCAATAGGGATGAAGAATTTGAAAACACCGATCCAAAGATGTACATAAAAAAAGATGGAAACTATGGAAAGGATATGTTTTTTGATGAGATCGCCTTAGGAGTTAGGACGGATAAAGGTTTAGTGGTGATAGTGGGATGTTCCCATTTTTAATCGCCAGGTACGGTACTATAATAAAACACTTAATAGGGCTAGAGGTAACGGGGATAGATCCATCAGCTGGCATGTTAAAACAAGCACGTAAAAATTAAAGAGCATCCAAGTGGAACGGAATAACAAAGACCATATTTTAGCTTGTTAAAATTAGGAGGACAAAATGCATAGTGATTTAACATTTTTTACAAATGAACCAGAACGGAATTTATATGATAGATTCAATAAGATATTGAGATCCCATACCCAGTTTTTCGATATCCTAGTTGGATATTTTAGAACATCAGGTTTTTACATGCTATATCCAGCTATGAAGGATATAGAGAAGATAAGGATATTAGTAGGTATCAATGTAGATAAAAAAGCATATGATCTATTATCTCACAAGGAGATAAAGGATGATTTCTCCAATGCTATAGAACAGGAAATGGAAGAATCGGAGGATAAAAGGGAGATAGAGGATGGGGTTAGGACCTTTATCGATTGGATTAGGACGGGGAAACTAGAAATGAGAGTATACCCTCATGGTATTATACACGCAAAGGTATATATAATGAGGAAGGATACCGAAAAGTTACCGGATCAATACGGCTCTGTAATAACGGGATCTAGCAATTTTTCCGCTGCAGGATTGAAGAACAATCTGGAGTTCAATGTGGAGTTAAAGGATAGCAGGGATGTTGATTTTGCACTTGATAGTTTTGAGAGCTTATGGAATGAATCCATAGACATAACAGATGAATATGTAGATACAATAGAAACTAAAACTTGGATTACGGATAAAATTAGCCCATATGAATTGTATTTAAAGACCATATATGAATATTTTAAAGAAGAGATAAATGACGATAAATTAGTTGATGAAATAGATTATTTGCCAGATGGATTTATGTCCTTGCAATATCAGAAGGATGCAGTAACACAGGCGAAGAAAATTTTAGAAGCATATAATGGGGTTTTTATTTCAGATGTGGTGGGACTTGGCAAAACATTCATATCTGCAATGTTAGGACAGAAGCTTCAAGGCGACAAGCTTATAATCTGTCCACCGGTATTGGTAGATTATTGGAGGAGGACATTGACACTGTTTGGGGTGTCCGCTAGGGTAAAATCATTGGGAAAGTTAGATAGTATACTGAATGATCCAGAGCTACTTAGAAGAACAGAGTATGTATTTATAGACGAAGCCCATAGATTTAGAAATAAGGATACCGAGGGCTATAGAAAATTACATGAGATATGTTTTGGGAAGAAAATCATACTTATCTCAGCTACACCACAAAACAATTACTCTACAGATATAGCAAATCAAATCTATTTATTTCAACCGAGAAACAACTCTACCATAATACCCGACCATGCAGATTTGGAAGACTTTTTTAGGAAATTGGAAAATAGATTAAAGCCTTTGGAAAAGGGAACGGAAGAATATAATGATGTTTTAAAAGAAAACTCGGAAGTAATAAGGAATAGGGTTCTAAGAAATATAATGATCAGAAGGACTAGGACCGAAATAGAGGAATATTACAGTGAAGATTTAAAGAAGCAAGGATTGAGCTTTCCAAAGGTAGACAAACCCAATAAGATTATCTATAATTTCGATGGCCAAATGGAAGAAATCTTTAATCATACCATTGAATCTATCAAAAAATTGAGCTATGCCAGATATAGGCCATTGACATATCTGAAAAATATTACCCCGGAATTGAGTTCACAGATAGTTGGGCAATTTAATATGTCCGGATTTATGAAATCTCTGCTTATAAAGAGATTAGAGAGCAGTTTTTATGCTTTTAAAAAGACGTTGCATAGATTCTTAAGCTCATATGAAAGATTTATCGATATGGTGGGATCGGGGACTGTTTATATAAGCAAGGATATAGATATATATGATTTAATGGATAATGAGGATGATGACAAACTAGATCAGCTCATAGAAAAAGAGCTGATAAGAAGTTTTAAATCGACTATGTTTAAAGAGGACTTTATAAACGATTTAAATAATGATCTAAATATATTTAAAGACCTATACACTAGGTGGATTAAGGTTGAACAGGATCCTAAGAAGGATAAGTTTTTAGAGGTTCTACAAGAGGATGATATTTTAAGGGATGGTAAGATTATAATATTTACGGAATCCAAGGAAACCGCAGAATATTTAGGAGAATATTTGAGCCAGGAATATGAGGGTCAGGTATTGGTATATACGGGCTCTAGTCCAACTAGTAGAAGGGAGATTATAGAGGCCAATTTCAACCCCGATTATCCGGCTGATAAGGAAGATAATATCAGATTTTTGGTATCAACGGATATACTAGCTGAGGGGATAAACCTTCATAGGAGCAATATAATAGTCAATTATGATCTACCATGGAATCCAACAAGGGTAATGCAAAGGGTGGGGCGCATTAATAGGGTTGGTACGGAACATAGGGATATAAATATCTATAATTTTTTTCCAACAGATCAATCTAAGAGCCACCTGACGTTGGAAGAGAATATAATGGCAAAGATCCAATCATTTCATGATACCTTAGGGGATGATTTTAAATACTTGTCTGAAGATGAGGAGGTATCTGCCCATGGGCTGTATGAAGCATTGAATTCCGAGTTGGAAATTGAGGATGGGGAATTGGTATCAACATTAAAATATCTATCTGAAATAAGGGAGATAAGGGATAATAATGTAAGGCTTTATAATAGGATTAAAAATTTGCCCAGGAAATCCAATTCAGGAAGGGTAGATAGTGGAATAGATAGAAGTAAGTTAATAACCCTTTTTAGACGAGGGGATTTAAAGAAATTTTTCCTAAGTACGGAGGAAAATACAAGAGAATTGTTCTTCGAAGAGGCGTTGAATCATATTAAATCGACGTCTAAGACTAAACGCTCTAAGAGACCTAGGAATTATTATGAATTATTAGAAGAAAACAAGAGGGCTTTAGAGAAATCCCTTGAAGAAGATATAATAGTCAGGGATAGAAAATCCGGAAGTAGGAATCAAAAAAATATCATAAAGTATCTAAGGGCCATAAGATCCTATAGTAAATTTACGGAGATAGAACTGGAAGAGATAAGCAAGTTTATGGAAGTGTTTGAAGACGGAATAGTGCCCAATAAGACCATGAATGAAATATATAGGATGATTAAGGATGAAACGGATCCTATGTCCATATATAGAATAATAAAGGGGAGATTACCCAGTAACTATATAAGACATGCTTATGAGGATATAGATAGGGAGGAAGCTGACACGGAAGTGGTGCTATCTTATTATTTGAATAAGGAGGATTAAGTTGGATAGTAAAATAAAAATAATAGAGGATACATTTGGCCAGGAATATAATTACAATAGATATCTATATTTTATGGTAAATTTCTTGAAGGAGCCCAGAACGTTTAAAAAGAGAAGGGATATAAGGATATGGAAGGAATTTTCAAATAGCATTTCAGCATATTACAAGCTGGGGGATTATGTAGACGATGAAGGGATGGGGCTCTTGATATTGGCGGTAGAATTAAAAAGGGGCTCTACTGTAGAGAGGGCTAGATCCCTGCAGAGAAACTTCATATCCAAAATATTGAATGGCAGCAACTATGAAGGTGCAATGGTAGCATTCTACACCCCGGGTGAGGATAATTGGCGCCTATCCTTCGTAAGGCTCGATTATAAGCTAACGGATAAGGGGCTTAAGTTGGAATTAACACCGGCTAGAAGGTATTCATATCTAGTGGGGGAAAATGAGCCTACGCATACAGCGCAGAAGAGATTGTTGGAAATACTTAAGGAAGATGAGAAAAAACCTAGTATTCAGGATATAGAGAGAGCATTCAGCGTTGAAAAGGTAACAGATGATTTCTTTGAACAGTATAAGGAAAAGTATTTGCAGTTGAAGGAGTATTTAGAAGACAATGATGATTTTATAAAGGAAACCAAGAAGTTAGGGCTAGATATCGAAAAGTTCTCGGAACAATTCTCTAAAAAATTAATGGGGCAGATCTCTTTCCTGTATTTTTTGCAGAAAAAGGGATGGCTAGGTGTTACTATTTTACCTAGGAATAGAATGCTCAAGGTTGAGGATTATGAAGATATTATAAGGAACTTGGATAGCAATCAGAAAAGGATATTGGATAGAATATTTTGTTTCGACAAAGTTAAAAACGCCTATATCATGAATATGGATGAATTTGAAAATCTGTCAGAGCAAGAAGCCATAGATTTAAGTAGTTGCTTTAAAGGTACAAAATTTGATATGCCTTGGGGCACAGGAAAGAAAAAATTTATAAGGGAGTTATTTGATTTTTGTGAAGAGGAAACGGGTTTATACTTTTTTAATGATTATCTGGAACCATTTTTCTATGAGGCATTGAATACAAAAAGAAAAAACAATTATTACAAGCGGTTTAATTGCAAGATCCCCTTTTTGAATGGAGGACTTTTCGAACCATTAGAGGGATATCATTGGAAAGATGTTAATTTTAGGATTCCAAATGAAATTTTCTCTAATCGTACAGAAAAGGGAGATTATGCAGATGGAATCTTAGATATATTTGACAGATATAATTTTACTATAAATGAAGCTGAACCCCTTGAAAAAGAGGTAGCTGTGGATCCTGAGATGTTGGGAAAGGTTTTTGAAAACTTATTGGATGTAAGCAGCAGAAAATCCAAGGGGGCCTTCTATACCCCAAGAAAAATAGTACATTTTATGTGTCAGGAGGCATTAATCAACTATATATCTAATGAGGTAGATGTACCGTATGAAGATATAAAACAATTTATATTATACGGGGAATTAATGAGGGACCAGGATAATACGAGGATAGCGGAAGGAACCAAGGATTATATAATACCAAAATCAATATATGATAATATCTTGCCAATAGATAGGGCATTGGATAATGTTAGAATCGCGGATCCCGCGGTGGGAAGTGGGGCTTTTCCTCTGGGTATGCTGACAGAGATAGTTAATGCGAAAAATAATATTACAGAGTATGTGATAAAGAGAGATAAGGAAGGTATTTTTGGGAAAAAATATGGCGAGGAATTTATAAGAAACTGGAGATCAAGTTACAAAATAAAATGGGAGACCATAAAAGACTGTATTTATGCAGTGGATATTGAAGCAAGTGCGGTAGATATAACAAAACTTAGATTATGGTTATCTTTAGTGGTAGATCAAGAACTAAAAGAAGGTGAGGATCCACACCCGCTTCCAAACCTAGATATGAATATTCATGTAGGAAATTCATTGATAGATGAATATGAGGGAATTAAGTTATTTGATAAATCCATATTAAAAAAACAAAATGGGTATAAAAAGACCGACGAGACTGAACAATTGAGATTATTTTTTGATTCAGATGAAATTTTAGAGGAGTTATTCCAAAAACAAAATCAATATTTTGAAGAATATGATGAAATAAGACGAAAGAGTTTAAAAGAATCTATTGATAACTTGCAAGACCAACTTATCTTGCAAAGATTAAGGGAAACGGAAAATCATGAAGATATCGCAAAATATGAAGAGGTTAAAAATGATAGGTCCAAGCCATTTTTCATATGGGAATTGGAGTTTGCAAAGGTATTTAAGGAGAAAAATGGATTTGATATTGTTATAGGTAATCCTCCTTATATAGATTCGGAGGAGATGACTAAAAAAACTCCCGAATTAAGGGAATATTGTAGAAAGCAATACGATTCGGCTAAAGGAAACTGGGATATATATATAATCTTTGTGGAAAAAGGTCTGAAATTATTAAAAACAGATGGTATTATATCGTATATAGTGCCAAATAAGATTATCGGAGCAAAATATAGCGAGGGTTTAAGGAAAATAATTAAAGAATACTCTGTGAAGGAAATAGTAGATTTTTCAAGTGTTGATATATTTAAATCGGCTGATGTATATCCCATAGTTTTTAGAATAGAAAAATCCTTAAAAAAAGAAAATGTAAATATGGTTATAATGAGAGACAAGGAGAATATATTAAGCGAGCATGAGATAAAACATGAAATTTTCTATAGGGACATATATTGGGATAGATACTTGGTGAAGGATAGAGAAGTACTAAGTATAATAGAAAAGGTCTTAACTGGAGAAAGTTTAGATTCATACTGTAGTGTTAAGGGGGCGGCAACTGTATCCGAAGCTTATGATATAAAAGAAAAATTACTAGATGCTAACTATACACAAGAATATAAGAAGTTTATAAATACCGGCACAATAGATAGATATATAAGTTTATGGGGAAACAAGAAGACAAGGTATATTAAGAGTAATTATTTAAAACCTATTATAAGGAAAGATGATCTATCCCAAATTAATCAAACGAGATTAAATGAAAGCGATAGTAAGAAAATAATAGTTGGGGGAATGAATAAATATTTGGAATGTTTTTATGATAATAAAGCTGAATATCTAGCAGGTAAATCCACTACCATCTTGTACGATTTTGATACTGAACCATATTATTTGTTAGGATTATTAAATAGCAAATTAATCAGCTTTTTTTATAAAACATATTTTAAATCCCTGTCATTAAAGGGAGGATATTTAAGAATAGGACCACCACAACTAAAGGAAATACCAATTCTAATAGATAAGACCTATATGGATGAGATTATTAATAAAACGGAAAAACTATCCGAATTGTATATAATGGGAAAAGATCAGCAAATAGCATCATATGAGAATAGAATTAATGAATTGGTTTACAAGGTATATAATTTGAATAATTCTGAGGTTATATATATAGAAAATAAGATTTCAAATTTCGAAAATTAGCACAAGCATTCTAGCTTGGCTAAAATATTTTCATGACTGATAATACAATTCATGCTTTTATTTCTAATGTGTTTGGCATTTGAAATGTAAAGAGAAAAGCTAGGTATAGTGCTTTATAAATAAAAATACAAGTAAGGGTATGGAGTTTAAAGGCAATGTAGAAATATAATATAGCCAGGTACAAGCTATATTATATTTATCATAGGAAAGGATGATTATTTGCGTTATAAGAATCCTAATTATAGAAAAGTAAGGGGTAGCCATATATTATTGGTATCCTGTGGATATTGCAAGACCGGTATTGCTGAATATCAAAAGGTTGGGAGAGGGAATCTATTGAGAATGTATGAGAACAGGATAATTAAAGGCTCCATTGACTGGTCGAGGAAACCTAGAGTCCTGCATTGCCCCAATTGTGGAAAACAGTTGGCAACGAGGATAACCTTAAGGAGGAAGAACAAGAAAGCCTATAGGATGATTCGAAGCGCCTTCAATACCAGAAGGGTTGATTAGCAATATATTCAATGAGATGAAGGGGAATTGATATGTGTACAGGGATTAAAATAGATTATGAAGATGGTTGTGTAATGGGTAGGACGATGGACTATGAGGTCCCCGTAGATTATAATGTACTCTATTTGCCCAGGGGTTATAATTTTTGTGATGACCTGATGGGCAACCCATTATATTCAAAATATAAAGCATTAGGGGTATGTTTCAATAATCGAGACCCACTAAAGGATGGGGTAAATGAATATGGCCTAGTGGGCATTACCAATGCCTTTTCCGGATTCAACCTATATTCTAATAAGGTGAAGGCAGAAAAGCTCAACATTTCCAGCCTAGATTATTTCAACTATGCCCTTACAAACTATAGATCGGTAGAGGAACTAATTGAGGATTTGCCAAATATTCATATATCCATTAGAGATCATAGGGGGGAAGATGTAATCTGTCCAGATTTTCACTTTATGTTCTCTGATTCCACTAAACGTTGTATCATCGTAGAGCCTAAAAAAAGAGAATTGTTATGGTATGAAAATCCATACGATGTGATGACCAATTCACCAGGCTTTGAATCCCATGTTAGAAGGTTACATAGGTTTATGGATCTGGAAAACCTTGAGGATTTTAATTCCTCTAAAGACCTACCAGGAGGATATGATCCCAGCTCCAGATTTATCAAGGCATTTTATTTAACCAGAATGAACGTTAAACCTGCTAATTATAAGGAGGCACTTTCCCATTCCTATAGCATAATGTCTGCAATGAATATGCCCAGAGGTTTTGTTAGAAATAGAAAGTATAATCATACCACTTATACTAGATACATCTGTGCCTATGATACTAAAAATAGGCTATTGACGGTGAAATCGGATACCAATCCAACCGTTTATCAAATGAGTTTTGAGGACATAGAAGATGAATATGGAAGGCAGGCATTTTTCTTAAACTTAGATTTTACTGCCAAGAAACTTATATAATAGATTGAAATTAGACAAAAATTGGAGTAGAATAGTAGCAAAATAGGAGGTTGCACAACACATATATTGCTGTATGACAAACGTCATTATATTACAATAACAAATAGGGAGCAATTCATATGGTTTATACTATCGGGTTAATATTTGTAATTCTAGTAATCTTAATAAGCATAGACGATTTAATTTGGGATATATATTATACATTAGGTAGATTATTTGGAAGAATACAAACTCCTAGCATCGATGCGGAGGATGTAGAGAAGACAATTCCTAAGACATCGTATGCTGCTACGATTATGCCCAATATCTTAGGAATTGTCTTCTCTACATCCTCCGCATCGATGCTAGGAGT